>CADCNZ010000156.1 GCA_902802935.1 uncultured bacterium
AGGGGATGGGATTCGAACCCACGGTAGAGTTGCCCCTACACGACCCTTCCAAGATCGCACCATCAACCACTCGGACACCCCTCTATGGTAACTCTCTAATTATACTAGACCAAAAAGCAGATGTAAAGTTATTTATGCTATCGGATGATTAAAATTCATAACATCTGCATAGTTATAATTTGAATCTGATTCAAGGTTATTACCTTCATCTATTACAGGCTTTGATTTTTTACTTATATCTATAAGCGTTAATGCAACTTCATCACCATCATCACGAATTGTATTATTATTCAATCTGCTGCCGTATGCATTTACATATAAATCATCGGGGAATTGTCCTATGAGTTCTATGTCTTCATATTTTTTTGGATGACCAAGTCCTTTTTCAATGTCTTTTACCTTATAATATTTTCCGCAAAAATATACAGGGATTTCTTTATCAGTATTATTAATATTCTTAGCAAATTTTCTTGCATAATCAAATATCATTTCACGGAATTTATATTTTGTTGCATCGTCATAAAGATAATGTTTTACCATTTTGTTATTGACTTCAATATTCTCAACAACCATTGACAAAACGCCGTTTACTTTTGCCATTAATATTCTTGACATGGCAATAACTTTATTTTTTTCGTTTCTGACTTCTAATGTTGTTGTACATGTATTTGTCAGATAATGAGGGAAAGACTCTCCTTGATCTTTGTCAATTCCGGTGCAACAAGTTGTGTAATTTCCGTCAAATAATGATTCTTTTGCACTTCTATCCCAATTTTTTACTGTAAACAGTTTTGTTTTTCTTCCGGTATTATCTACGAACTCGTTAGTTATTGGCTTTATTGTCGGTTTTAACCATTTTTGATAATCAAGTCCTTTTTTAGTAAATTCAATTTCATTCAGCTTGTTTTTCTCTGCAATAGCACCTTTTTCAAATAGCATTTTGTGGAAGTTACCATATGTATCTGCCAAAATGATACTTCTCAAAAGACTTCCTTTCGGTGCATTTAATAAATTAGAATAATTTATATCCCAAAAGTCTTTTCGGTTATTTTGCAAACTTTGATCTTTTGCATAAGCAGCCTCATAGTCTTGCATATATTTGTCAACTGTCGCAGAATCTACGCCAATATGTTTTAATACAACCCCTGTTAAGTCTTTTTTCATATCCTGAAACTTTATTACAAAATTTGCATCAGGGTTATAAATATTCACAGGACGTATATATTTATTAAAATCTAAACCTTCATGGCCGGCATCAATAATTTCTCTGTTTGTAGAAAGAAAATTCATCGTCCAAATCTTATCGTCAACAGAAACTTCGTATGTTGCATAGTCGCCGCCCTTATTCTCTTTATCCGTAACTGCAGAAATTTGTACTTTTCTAAGCATATTCAAATCATTTTCATTGAGCTGTCTGAATCTGGGCATATAAACAGATTTGAGGTATTTCCCTCTATTATAAAACAGTTCGTTCAAAACACTTTTGTCATAAACCATTCCAAGAGTTAAGATATTGGAAAAAGTACCTTCTTTCATCATTTTAGCAGCTTCATAGTCCGGACTGGTGTGTTTATATTTTTTTATTTGATCCTCAAAATACTTAGCTGCATAATTATATACATATTGAAGAGAATTAAAATCATGTTTAGGTTCTTCTAAAAGTATATCTGTCATTAATAAATCAAGGATGCCTCTCATAGAAATTTCATCAAGATGATCTGCCAAAATGCTTTGTTTAAAGCCTCTTCCGCTGACTATTCGTTTGAAATTTTGTAATGCATCTAACTTTTCTTTAAATTCAAAAATGTCTGTATTTTCTTTGTTTATATAGTTTAGTAAATTTATTACTGCAGCACCTGAAAGTTTTTTATTATAAAGGTTTAATATTTCAGGCAAAAGTCCTATGTTTTTTGGATTTACCTTGCTTACAATGCTATCTATTTCTTTTGCGCTAAAATTAAAACGTGGTTCTAAGCGTTCGCCGGCACCTTCTACCATCATTCTGACTTGTTGTGTGTTAACAAGTCCCTTAAAACTAACGGTATCGCCATACAAATTTTTATTATCTACAGAAGAAAAATTTGGGTTTGTGTGATATTTTTTAGTTTTTGCATACTGCAACTGTTGAATGTTTTTACTGTTAAATACGTTAATAGGTGATATTAAAAGCATCTATTTTTCCCTTTTTAATTTTATTATTTTGAATTAAACCACGTAAAAATTTTTTTTGCTAATATTTTTTTATAATTTTAAAAAAACTTAATAAAGTCCTTTGTTTATAACTAAAGTTGTAGATGAAAATTTAAATAATCCTCTATTTTAATGATTTATTTTTTATTGAATACTGATATGCTAGTTAGGTAAATTAGTCCGAATTAATATAGGAAAGGAATAATATGTCAAGAATTCAAAAAGTTGATCTAAATGTAGGTCAAAAAATCATTAACCCCTTTAAAACTTCACGCAGCTCAGCTGTAACAAATCCTTTCAAATATTCAAATTTTGAAGGTAATACCCTTCAATTTGCAGATGTTTTTGAAGGATTTGAAAACAAAAAGACAAGTAAACTAAAAATGATTACATCTTCTGTTGCAGGAAGTATGACAAAAATTCGTACAAGCATAACAGAACCTATAAAAACTTTTGTTAATAGAATAAAAAATAGTATGTCTAATGCATGGGAATATGCAAAAAATACTAATATTGAATTACCTGAAATTCCAGCTTTAAAAAATGTATCCGAAAGAATAAATTCAACATTACAAATGGATATTGCAGACATAGGAAAAAGCATAGGAAACAGTATCTCAGGACGAGTATCTCACATAAACTCCAACTTGACAGAAATCGGTAAAACAATGTCTGCAGAGTGGTCTAAATTGCTTGGTAAATTGAATGGAAATAAAATTACGAGTGAAACATCGGTAGATGAACTTCGTAAAATGTGGGAAGCAGAAATTGCTATTGCGAAGGAGGCTGCATAATGAATAAAAATGTTGTTGAAATTATTGATGCTTTATCAGCCCATGAAGACTTATCTTCTATAAGTGTTTTAGAAGAATTAGGCACAAATTCTCCTGACAATGAAGTTAGAGAGTATACTTCACGCGCTTTAGTAAGAAAAAATGTTCACGATTCATTAGCAGTAGTGATTATAAATCAAGGAAAAGGTATTAATGATCTTTCTCCTGCGGTTGCAATGAGCACAATTAATGAAATTCTTTCTTTAAAAGATAAATCTGAAGTTATTAAAATCTTGGATGATACAATTAGTATGCACTCAGATGAAGTAGTTAAAGAAAATGCACGTTCTGTAAAATCACTTTTAGCTTTAAGTTAGTGTTTACATAGAGAAATACAAAAAAAAGAAGGCGTAAGCCTTCTTTTTTTTAATAAATTATTTGAACAGTTATATTTCTTGAACGTTCTTTATTATCAAAATCCAGTAATACCACTTGCTGCCATGTTCCAAGGTTAAGCAAGCCGTCTTTTAACGCAATATTCACAGAACTTCCGACAAGGGCTGAACGTACGTGGGCATATCCGTTACCATCGTGCCAAATCTCATCGTGATGATATTCCTGTCCGGACGGAGCTATTCTTTCCAGTGCCTCTTTTAAATCCTGAACGAGTCCTTCTTCATATTCTATTGTTGTTACAGCTGATGTGCTTCCCTGAATAGAAACACATATAAGAGCATCTTTAAGTTCATGTTTATAAACACAATTTTGAATGTGTTTTGTAATATTTATAATATCAGTATTTCCGTGAGTATTGATGATGAAGTGTTCATTTATTATTGGCATTATCGTTCTCCTTAGTTTTTATTAATGAGTGTCGTTTTTTATAAACAACAATGCAGAATATTATTATAATAACAGTAACAACAAGTATAACAAGTTCAAGATACTTTTTAACCGCTTCACCAAAGAACATTAAAACCAAGCTTACTAAAAAAAATCTTCCACCGCGGCCAAAAAAGCTTGCAATAAAGAATTTGAAAAAATTCATGTTAAGAATGCCGCTTGCAATGGTAAAGACTTTATATGGTATTGGGGTAAAGGCTGAAAAAAATACTGCAAAAGAACCGTATTTATTGTACATAGCTTCTACTGCGTCAAATTTACTTCTATCTTTTCTGAATAAAAAATTAAAAACCGGACGACCTCCGAATTTACCAATAAAATATCCTATAACTCCTCCAAGGGCAGAAGCTATGGTACAAACTGTTGCATAATATAAAGCTTTTTCAGGTTTAGCCAAATCCATCGCAATAAGTAAAAAATCCGGTGGAGGAACTAAAAAAAAGCTTTCAACGCAAGAATTTATAGCTAGGCCTTGCACTCCCATTGCTTGAAACCAGTTATTCATATGTATAAATATTTCGTGCATTAATTTATTTCCTTATATAAGTTTTGTGCTTCCTGTATGCTAACATTTCCGTTAGGTATAAAGAGTACCTCAAATTTTTCTGTTTTATTCGGATATTCTATTTCTATAATATCACCCGCTTTAAGCTGCTTTGCAGGTTTTGCCGGCTTTCCGTTTACTGATACTCTACCCATTTCGCTTACGGTATTAGCAACTGTTCTTCTTTTTATTAATCTGGATACTTTTAAAAATTTATCAAGTCTCATTTTAATTTTTTAATGACCTCTTTAATAAGAGTTTTAAATCTGTTTTTTGCGGTATTGGCCGCTTTAATAACGTCATTATGCGAAAGTCCTACAGTGCTCACACCAGCGGCTGAATTGCATATACAGCTTATTCCGATTACTTTTATACCTGCCCATGATGCAACAATAGCCTCCGGAACTGTGGACATCCCAACAGCATCTGCACCTATAACTTTTGCCATATGAACTTCAGCAGGTGTTTCATAAGAAGGGCCTGTAAGAGCCATATAAATGCCTTCTTGTAAATCAATACCGCATGAGTCGCCGACTTTTTGAACCAATTCAATTAATTCCGGATTATAGACTTCGCTCATATCCGGAAATCTTTCTCCCATAGAGTCATCATTTAAACCAATTAACGGATTTGTACCCATAAAATTTATATGATCTGTTATTACCATTAAATCAGAAGGTCTGAAATTTGGGTTAACTCCGCCGGCAGCATTTGTTATTATAATAGTTTTAATACCAAGTTTTTTCATGACTTTGATTGGGAAAACAACTTTTTGAATTGAATGGCCTTCATAGAAATGAAACCTTCCTTGCATCATTACAACTTGTTTTCCGTTAATTTCTCCAAAAACAAGCTGACCTTTATGTCCTGAAACTGTAGATATTTCAAACCCCGGAATTTCTGAATAAGGAATTGAAATGGTGTTATATTCATCAGCTAATTCTCCAAGACCGGAGCCAAGTACAATCCCGATTTGAGGTTTAAAATCACCTATTTTATCGCATATAAATTTTACTGCATTATCAAGCATAATCCCCCCGTAAAAACTCCTATAAAGCTATTTTACAATAAAAAAATCCCCTCACAAAATTGCGCAGGGATTTTTTACAAAACTAAATAATCCTAAAACATTAATCTGAATAATAAAAATCTCTTATTCAGTTTTTCTGAG
Source organism: uncultured bacterium (assembly GCA_902802935.1). Classification (GTDB taxonomy): domain Bacteria; phylum Cyanobacteriota; class Vampirovibrionia; order Gastranaerophilales; family Gastranaerophilaceae; genus CAG-196. The sequence goes on from CADCNZ010000156.1 coordinate 5,582, forward strand.
AATTTTTTAAGATTTGATACAGTCGCAGAAGTGTCTTCAATTATTTGTTTCAAACCATCTTTATCTTTAGAATTCGGTCCGTTAATTGTTTCCAATGTTGTGGTTACTTCACACATTGTTGTATTCAAATTATCTATAGATGTTGAGATTTTTGCCTTTAGTTTTTCATCTTTAGTCATTTTATTAATAGAGGTTGAAATTTCATTCATATTTGTCATAACTGCATTCAAATCAGAGGCAAACGACTTTGCATCTATCGCTCCTATAATAGGAGCTAATTCTTCTGCAAGTTTTGAAACCGCATCAGCTGTTTCATACATAGCAGGTTTGAATTTTTCATCTCCAATAATACCGTTAACATTAGTAGCTAATTTATTGAAATTATTCGCAACATCGCTCATCATCCACAAAATTGCATCAATGTCATTTTGTGACGTTTCAACAAGTTTTTCGGTCTTTGCAAGTGTTGATGTAGCTTGTGCTGTTAATGATTTAAAGTTGCTTACAGAATCTCTTATTTCTGCAATCATTCTGTCGTTCATCAAATCATTGACCATCTTGCTCATTTCTGTGAGAGATTCAGCGGCTTGGTACTGTAAATTCATAAAATCAGCAATACGCATAGGCTCTACAATTGTATATGGAGATGTTTGATGCGGGTATGGTAAAGCAGAATTGTCCATCGGTGAAATTCTAAGCTTTTTGTTACCGTTTTCCGTTATAATTTTACCGGTCATAAAATGTGGTAATATTAGTCCTGGTAAATTAACAATGAAGTCAACTTTATATGCATAATCAGTTTTTACATAATCTGTAAGTTCAATTGGAACAAGTTTTGAAGTCATAATTTGAGACTTTTTAACTTTTCCTACGTTATAAAATTTTTCATCAAGTTTTATTTCGACATCAGCCCCATTGATTAATAAATCTCTGTTGTTTGCAGGAAGATATACGGAACGAATTTTAGGAGGTGTAATTTCTAAAAATTGTTCTCCAATAAGTCCTGATTGTTGAATTGAAAGTACAGATGCTTTGGGAATTTCAATTCCTGGTTCTGTTATAACAAATTTCATTTTAACGTAACTTGATTCTCCGTCAACTACGGGTTTAATTTCTTCAACCTGCCCAACTCTAAGCCCCATCATTTGGACCCCTGAACCGGGGCGCATACCGTTTACATCTTTGAACTGTACTTCTATTCTTTTTGCAGAAGAAAATGAACGTCCTTTTATCCATAAAATAGTAAACAAAAGTATTGTTAAAGATAGTATAGTTAATATTCCGACTTTTACTGCGGGCGAAATTTTCATATTTATTTCCTCTTTAATTCATTTTCATTGGACCATCCAGCGCGGCTTCAACAAACTGCCGTGTGTAAGGAGTTTCCTCTTTGCATAGTTCATCAGGTGTTCCTTCAAACACTGCATGTCCATTATACAACATTAATACCGAGTCTGCCGTCCTCCGAATTGTTGACATTTGGTGAGTAACAACAATAGAAGCTGCATTTGTTTCATTTTTTAAACGTACTATATAGTCTTCTATCAAAGTAGAAGATATAGGATCCAGTCCTGCAGTAGGTTCGTCATACAAAATTATTTTTGGTTCGGTAACAATAGCACGTGCAAAACTTACACGTTTTTGCATCCCACCGGAAAGCTCAGAAGGGAATTTGTTTTCAATCCCTGATAAACCTACTAACTCAAGCTTTTCGGCTACAATTTTCTCAAGTTCTTTCTGTGTATATTTATTTCTCAAATCTTTTCTTTCTTGCAGTGCGAATGATATGTTATCAAATACATTCAGAGAATCAAAGAGGGCGGAGTATTGGAATACCATAGCTATATCACCTCCGGTTGTAATAATTTCTCCGGAATCTTTTTCTAATAAACCGCTAATTAATTTTAATACCGTACTTTTCCCTGAGCCGCTAAAACCTACAACGGATAGAATTTTTCCATCATCGACTTTGAATGAAATATCTTCTAATATCGGTTTTTTATCAAATGATTTGTATAAATGTTTTACTTCTATTCCCATTTATTCACCTATTTCTAATAAACTAATAAAAACATGCTGCCGCAAAAATCAAATCCAGTATAACAATAGCTACAAATGACCAAACAACAGCTTTTGTGGTTGCTATACCAACACCTTTTGCACCATCTTGTGCTTCCATTCCGCAGGCACAACTTATTAAAGATATAACAAAACCAAAGCTAACAGCTTTCATTATGCAAACTTTTAAATCGTGCATATTTAACCCGAACCAAACAGAGTCAAAATAAGCCTTGAATGTTAAACCTGATGCCATATTAGATGCTACTGCGCCGCCAATAATTCCAAATAATGAAGCAATAATCACTACAATCGGCATCATTATAGTTCCTGCAATAATTCTGGGTGTAAAAAGATAATGAATCGGATTTACTTTTAATACTGTTATTGCATCAATTTGTTCTGTTACTTTCATCGTGGCTATTTCAGAAGCAAGTGAGGAACCTATCATTGATATGATTGCAAAGCCTGACATTATAACAGCTTCTTCTCTTACCATTAGCATTGCAACAAGCATGCCAACGTAATTTCCTGCACCTTGCTTAACCATTTCACCTGCAACCTGCATTGCGATAATAACAGAGGTCATTCCTACTATAGACAATGTTATTGGCAAGGAAGATATGCCAAATCTTGCAGACTGTGCCATCACTTCTCTAAAAGTTGTCGGTTTGTTTTTTAAACCTTTCAAAAAATCAAGACCATATATTACTATATTACCTAAAGTTTGCACAAAGTTTTCAAATTCTGTGCGAAACATTCTCAATATTTTGTATGTATAAGTTGCTTTGTAATAAACTTTCATAAATTATCTTAACTATTAGCCCTACGAGTCTTATTATACCAGATATTTGACTTAAAATACAAATATTTTTTTATTTATGATAGACTGATAGAGTAATCGATTACTAGTTTTAAGAGGGTGTAAGTATGTATGGATTGATTTTAGCAGGTGGCTCAGGAAGCAGGCTTTGGCCATTATCAAGGGAATTATATCCTAAACAGCTTATTAACATACAAAATACCGAAAGTCTTTTACAATCGACATTTGAAAGATTAATTCCATTTATAAAACCTGAACAAATAATAAGTTTGACAGGCGTAAAACATTTTTCGAATGTAAAATACCAATTGACTAAGTTATATAAATCACCTAATGTTTTATCTGAACCAATTTCCAAAAATACAGCTCCAGCAATTGCATTGGGCACAAAGTATTTACTTGATAAATTAGGTGATGACGTTATATTGGTAGTTCCATCGGATCACTTGATAAAAGATGTACAAGCTTTTGAAAAATCCGTTATAGAAGGTGAAAAAATTGCAAAGGCAGGTTATATTGTTACTTTTGGTATAAAACCATCTTATCCTGAAACGGGATACGGTTATATTAATATAACAGACGAACCTATTCATAAAGGATATAAGGTTAACAAATTTGTGGAAAAGCCTGACGCAGATTCCGCAAAAAAATATATAGAAAGCGGCAAATACTTCTGGAATAGCGGCATTTTTATGTTTAAAGCATCGGTATTAATGAATGAACTTAACGTTTGTTCAAATGATATATATACAAATTTATCAAGCTATGATTTTTCTAAGTCAGATGAAATACCATTTATTGAATATGATAAGATGCCATCTATTTCAATTGATTATGCTGTAATGGAAAAATCTGATAAAATTGCTTTATTAAAACTTGAAAGTGACTGGAATGATTTGGGTAGCTGGAAATCAATATATGATGTCAGTAAAAAAGATGAGGATGGTAATGTCAAAATAGGGCACATCTTGGACGAAGGTTCTAAAAATTCTTTAATATATTCTTCATCGAAGCTGGTTGCAACAGTTGGTCTTGAAGACACTGTTATTGTTGAGACAGAAGACGCTGTACTTGCATGCAAGGCTGATAAAACGCAGGAAGTTAAAAAAATTTTTGATACCTTAAAAAAACAAAATGATAATACTCATCTGGTTCACAAAACTGTATACAGACCTTGGGGATATTATACCGTATTAGCGCAAGGCAAAGGCTTTTTGACAAAAATGATACAGGTCAATCCTGGACAAAAACTATCAGTACAGTCACATAATCACAGAAGTGAACATTGGGTTGTGTTAGAAGGTATGGCAAAGGTTTTGTTAGAAGGAAAAGAACACATATTAAGCCCGGGGCACAGTATTGATATCGATATAAAAGAGATACATTCGCTTCAAAACCCTTACGATGAAATATTAAAAATTATAGAAGTTCAAAAGGGTGATTTGTTAATCGAAGAAGATATTGTTAGATATGAGGACATGTACGGACGTGTCTAATTTTTATCTTAAATCAATGGGATGTAAGTCTAACCAATTTGAGGGACAAATTGTTTCTGAAAATTTGGTCAAATCAGGTTATATTCAAGTTCAAAAACTCGAAGATGCTGAAATATACATTTTAAACTCTTGTTCTGTAACGCATAAAAGCGATAATGAGGCAATGTATCTTTTAAGACATGCCCATTCTCTGGGGCTGAAAACTATTTTAACGGGATGCATTGCGCAAATTGAAAAAGAGGCACTGTTAAAAGAACCTTTTATAGACTATGTTTTTGGAAATGAAGACAAATTTAAGCTGGCAGAGTTTTTAAACAATAAAGTTGAATATTCAGTAAAAGATTTGATGACAGAAGATGAATTTTGTCCGGTCATTCTAAATGACACAACAAAAACAAGAATAAGTCTAAAAATACAAGACGGTTGTGATAATAGATGTTCTTACTGCATTATTCCTTTCGGCAGGGGTAAGTCAAGGAGCGCAGCACCGGATTTTATAATTAATGAAATCAACAGATATGTTGAAAATGGTTACAAGGAAGTTGTACTAACAGGTATTCATATAGGTTTATATGAAGGCGGACTTCTGCCGTTATTACAAAGAATAGAACAAGAAACACAAATTCCGAGATATCGACTGGGTTCTTTAAATCCACACGAGATAACAAATGATTTACTAGACTTTTTAGAAACAAGTGAAAAGTTTTGTCCGCATTTTCATTTATCGCTGCAATCAGCTTGTAACAAGACGCTTAAAAGAATGAACCGACATTATACTGTCGAACACTATTTGGACCAGATAGAAGATATAGCCGCAAGATTTGATAAACCTTTTTTGGGCAGTGATATAATAGCAGGATTTGTGGGTGAAACAGAAGAAGAATTTCAAATTACAGTAGATAACTTAAAGAAATCAAAACTATCAAAGATACACGTATTTCCATACTCTGTCAGAAAAGGGACGACTGCAGAAAAAATGGAAGGGCATTTATCTGATAAAATCAAGGATGAACGAGCTTCTATAATTAAACAAATTTCTAATAATAAATATAATGATTTTATAGCAGATAATGTAGGTAAAGAACGAGAAGTTCTTATAGAGAAGCATCTTGATAAACAAACATGCTTGTATAAAGGGCTTACCAGAAATTATATAAATGTGCTGCTTGAAAATGGCAGTTTTAATACATTAGATAAAGTTTTATTAACAAAAAATAATATAAAAACTTAAAATCTCCTTAACAAAACTTATAAAAAAAGCAAATTTAAACTTTATATATACTTTATATATATATAAAGATTGTTTGTAACTAATAAAACAAGAGGAGATTTTATATGCAAAACTTACCGTCAAAAGAAAAAGAATGCGTAGATTTTTCCGATAGCAGCAAGAAAATTCAAAAAGTCAAATTTTGCATTATATCCAGTTATGGCAATTTAGCAAGCAAACATAACTTAATGTATTTTATGCTGGATAAATAATTTTAAAATAATTTACACTGTTTTTAAAATATTTTTGTGCTACGATTTTATTAATTGGAGTACGA
>CADCNZ010000157.1 GCA_902802935.1 uncultured bacterium
GATTTCTCTATAAAAATTTTCTACTAATGCATCCGTTATAGATAAATTACTGTTCAAATATCCGGTTTCTTTTATATCTTCAATCTCTTTATTCCAAAGTCCCTGCATTCTATTTTATACTCCGAACCGATTGTTCATAGGATAGTCCAAACATTATATTATTTCAACCGTAAAAATTGACATACGCTAATTTTGGTTCTAGAATACAAAGTTAATAATACGGAATATAGAAATTGAAAAATAACCAAGAAAATCTGCAATGGAGAGAATCCAGTTTTAAAGCAATTATACCTTTTATAGTTTTTGTAATTTTTTACTTCGGTTTTTCACTTTTTACAAGAGATTTTACAAAAGTACCAATGACTGTTGCTTTTATAATATCTTCAGCAACTGCACTAATACTTAACCATAAAGAAAAATTGCATAAAAAAATAGAATTATTTGCTCTCGGTATGGGAAATAAGGACATTATGATAATGTGTCTTATATTTATTTTGGCAGGTGCTTTTACCGCAACTGCAAAAGCAGTCGGCGGGGTTGAAGCCGCAGTTATGATTGCACAACACTTTATTCCCGCACAATTTATGGTTCTTGGATTATTCATAATATCTGCATTAATATCTCTCGCAATAGGGACTTCTTGCGGAACAATAGCTGCAATTGTTCCTATAGCCGTTTCAATTTCTCAAACTGCAGGTTTTGAACCGGCTGTTGTTATTGGAGCAACTGTTGGCGGAGCTATGTTTGGAGATAACATGTCATTAATCTCTGATACAAAAATTGCTGCTAGCAGAACTCAAAATGTGGAAATGAGAGACGAAATGCTTTATAATTTAAGAATTATAACATTACCTGCAATTTTGTGTATAGTATTATATACCCTTCCAATATTTACGTCATCATCAGCGAGCATGTCTTCTTTTATACCATCGATAGATAACTATATAAAAGTTGCACCGTATATATTACTGCTGATTCTTGGTATATTAGGTATTAACGTAATGTTTCTTCTACTTTTAGGCACCATATTAAATACTGTCATTGGTATGTCTTACGGAATGTTTGATATATACACGGCGTTTTCTTACATTGGAGAAGGAACTACAAGCATGGCAAACACTCTCATCGTAGCAATGCTTGCCGGTGGTCTTTTACTTTTGGTAAGATACAACGGAGGTATCACATATATTATTAAGGAAACAGAAAGATGGATAAAAGACAAAAAAACTTGCGAAATTGGAATGTGTTTTTTAGTTGGAATAATAAATTTATTTACAGCTAATAACACTGTAGCAATAATAACATCAGGCTCAATTGCACGTGAATTATCTGAAAAATACGATGTTGAACCGGAAAGAACAGCAAGTTTACTTGATACAACATCATGCTGTATACAAGGAATGATTCCTTACGGAGCTCAAATTTTGATAGCAGCAGCTCTCTCTGCCTCTATTGGAGTTAGCTCTTTTGCAATTTTAAAAGGATTATTTTATCCCGCACTTATGCTCTTTGGCTTAATATTCTCTATATCAAGAACAAAAGCTACATCGACTAAAATCTAGTCAACTCCAGCCTTATCGAAGATTTAATTTTTCAATTTATATTGTTAAGATTTTGTAACATTTAGCATAATATAATGGCAATTTTCTTCGGTTTGTTGTTTTTATAAATATAGAAGAAGGTTTAAATTTTTTATGCAAGTACAGAAAATCAGCAATCGTGTGTATCAAAACCAGAGCTTGGATAATTTTGCTCCAAATTTTAAAGCAAAATTGGATCCGAGAATCATTGAAGCTGTCGGAAAGGATGGAAATAAACTTTCCAGATTCTTAACTTACGCAGGAGAAAATCAAGGTGAAGTTTTGAATATATTGGTTACTGCTTTTGGTACTGCGATTGTTTGCCCTTTATTTATACGATATAATCCTTTTTCAAAAGAAGATAATCAGACAAAAGCATACTCTGCTTGGCGTCAACCTATATCTGCAGTAATTGCTGTTGCTGCTCAATTATCAATTACGAAATGGTTCAACAATTGGCTGGCTAAACAAGCAAGTACAAGTGATAAAAACGGTGAAGCTCACATTAAACGAGCAGACTTAAGAGCATGCCCGCACGAAAGAAGTTTAAGAAAAATAGTTAAAGAAAGACATCCGGAATGGAATTCTAAACAGATAGAAGAAGGAATAAAAGAACTTCAAATGGATGCTGAAAAAGAAGTTGTAGCAGCTGCAAGAGAAAAAATGAAAAATACTCCAATTGAAACAAGGAACTTGCTCTGCCAAGAATATCTTGATAATGCAGAAAAAGACATCATCAAAGACATTAGAAATGAATATTCTAAACACATGACCGAAAAACTTGATGCTTTAAGTCAAAAAATTAAAACTTCATTATCAGAAACTGATTTTGAAAAATATAAACAATTAGAAGAACAACTTCGTGAATGGATTCCTGAACCATATAAGAAAGAATACACAAAAATTGAAAAACAAATGCTGGATTTACTGCCTGATAATTTCAAAAAAGAGTTAAAAGATATTGGCAGTGAAGTAAATATAACACCCGGCAAATTTAATAAAATCGTAAATGCTAAATTTATGGCTATGGCTGAAAATGCGGGAGTTGATAAAACAGAAATATTAAGACAGCGCGCAGAAAAAATGGTGGAAAGAGATGTAAATGCAGAAGCTGTTATAAAATATGCAATACGAAAATTAAAAGCAAAACACCAAAGTATTGAAAAAGCAATTGATGACTGCACCGTAGAAAATGTTCTAGAGTTTATACGTAAACAAAATCTAACGGACAAATTAGGCGGCGAGCAAGGTGTTGAAGAAATTGCAAATGAAGTTATAAGAAAATTGAACATTCAAAAAAATTATGAGTCCGCAAAAAAAATTAAAGACTTTGCTTCAACAAAACACCTTGGTGAAACTTTTGAAGAAATATTACACAATGTAAAAGTTAAAAAACTAATTAAATCCAGAACTTCTGACGCCAAGAAAGTATTTAAGACGACAAACACTCAGCTTGGTTTGGTTGTAACACTTGCAACATTACCCCTAACTTGCGGTATATTAAACTGGTCATATCCAAGAATTATGGAAAAAATCATGCCGGAGATGTCTGCAAATAAAAACACAGATGCTGAAAAGCAAAAAACGGAAGGAGGTAATAAATAATGTCTAAAGTCACAAGCATTATTAACTCTTTCTATAACGGCAACATTGGTAAAAAGTTAGCAAACCCTGCTGCAACAGCAGGTACTGCAGCTGCTATTGCAACAGTATCAAATGTTTCCAAAGATGCTGTTAACTGTGCATATTATACAATACAGTCATTAAACAACGATCGCATTCCTGAAAGTCAAAGAAAGTTTGTAGGCGCGTTAGATTTATCTAACGGCATCATAAATGTTTTAGTTCAAATTTTAATGGCATTCGGTATTGGCAATGCAATAACTTCTATATTTGATA
>CADCNZ010000158.1 GCA_902802935.1 uncultured bacterium
TATTTATAGTGATAAATTCGAACCTTTTTGTAAGAATGATGCCTTGCAGGTTCAAAAGAATGATTGTTCAAAAATTGGTAGCGGTTTGTGCTGTTCAAATTACTATTTAATTGGAGGCAGTATAGATTGATAAGTAATGTTTGTGTTTTTGCGTCTTCTTCAAATCATTTGGACAAAAAATACTATGATGATGCAGAAGATTTAGGGGCTTTATTAGGCAAAAACGGGAAAAATATTGTTTATGGAGGAAGTCGATTAGGGCTTATGTTTGCGTGTGCAAATAACGTAAAAAATAATGGTGGTAAAATCATTGGTATAATGCCAGAAAGACTTTATAACTTAGGATGTGGTAACCCTGAAGATTGTGACGAATTTATAATAACAAAAGGAATGAGAGAACGCAAAGCAAAGATGGATGAATATTCTGATGCTGTTATTGCGTTAGCAGGTGGTTTTGGAACTTTGGAAGAAATATCAGAAATGATAGTTCAAAAACAGCTTGGTTATAATAAAAAGCCAATAATATTTTTGAATACGTTAGGTTTTTATAATAATCTTATGAAATTTTTTGAAATAATAATTAATGAAAAATTCGCAAAATCCGATACTGCAATGCTATATTATGTAGCTAATACGCCAAGCGAAGCTGTAAAATATTTGATAAATTATAATTATGAAGAATTAATTTATACAAGTAAATTTTAAATCTCATCAATTTTTAAAATTCCGGATTTAATAGCAAAAATAACAGCTTCGACTTTGTTATGTGTACCAAATTTATTATAAACGCTTTCAATATGTGCTTTTACTGTGTGTATAGAAACACAGAGCTCATCTGCAATTTTCTTGTTGCAGAATCCTTTAGTGAGTAATATTAATGTTTCATGCTCACGTTGAGTTAGTATATTATCATTAATTTTCTTATCCATACTTTAATGATAATACATTTTTTTAAGATTGCATTAATATATTTTCCAAAATCGAAAAAAATAAAAAATTTACAATTCTTAACAAATTAAGAAGAAGCAAGCCTATATTGTATTAAAAATTCTATCTCCGGCATCTCCCATACCAGGAACAATGTAGCCGCGTTCATTTAAATGTGAATCAACTGCTGCTACAATTATTTTTACATTAGGATATTCTGAAAATATAGCATTTAAACCAATTGGTGATGAAATCATACAAACACAACAAATGTTTTTCTCCGGAATCCCTTTATCTACATAAAGTTTTATAGCTTCTTTTAATGAATTACCCGTAGCCAGCATAGGATCTGTAATATATACATAATATTTTTCGGGGTTATCAACCGGCATTGGAACCTTATTATAATACCAAACCGGTTTTAATGTTTTTTCATCCCTATACATTCCAATATGCCTAATAGTAGCTTGTGGTAGTATATCTACAGCTTCGTCCGTAAAAATAAGACCAGCTCTTAATATCGGTGAAATGATAATAGTAATATCATCATCTATTGTCTTAGTAGTGAAAGCTGTTATTGGAGTTTCAATTTCAATATTTTTTTGAGGTAAATTCTTTGTAGCTTCATACAAAAGAATTCTTGTAAGTTTTCTTGCAGCAAGTCTTACTCCTTGTGTATCAGTGTTTTTGTCCCTTATTGTGCAAAGACTTTGATTTACTATAGGGTTTGATACTATTATTAAATTTTTATTTTTTTCTGTTAACATAATTTAACTTTCTCCCAAATTTGTTAGCTCTTTCAGTTGCCTCATCTAACATATCATCTGAATATTTTATAAATTCATTTAAATTCATGTTGTTATTCGTAGAAGGTAAATCCATGTTTCTTATCTCTTTTCCAAATCTAGAAGACGTATATATCATATTGCCTATTCTCTTAAACATATCATTAAATAAGCTTGCCACATCATGTAATCGTTTGGGCGGATTAACTTCTAGCAGTGGTGTAGAAGAATCAAGATATGAAGTCTTATCTGGCAGATACAATTCAAGTGACTTAGAACCGGCCATGCCGCTAAATTCAACAGTTGCCTTCGTTCCTTGAGGAATTATAACATCTTTATCAGTTATTATAAATTTTACAAAAACTTCATCATTTGTAGGCTTAATTTTAACTACATGTCCAACTTCAATGCCCATGGCTCTTACTGGAGAACCTACAATTAATCCGTCAACATCCGGCATAAAGATATTATAGTCATTATTGTCATTTTTTTCTTTATAAATGTATAATATACTGCAAAATCCAATTATAACAAGTAATATTATTAGCCATATTAAAAGTTCAACTTTGTGATTTATATATAATATATTTTTATTTTTTTCATTGTTCATACTTTTTTTATTATATAAAAAATCACATATCAAAGTCTTATTTGTAAATATTTGTAACATTTCTAAAAATTGATGTTTTAATATAACTTATATGTGGAATATAAAATATACGGTTAAAATGGATTTTTAACCATAAATTTAATTTACTTAAGGAAATATGTGTAATGTTAAGTCTTAATACTAATTTAACAAGTTTAATGGTGCAAAAAAATCTAAAAAAAGCCATGGATGGTTTAAATTCAGCATTAGAAAAATTTACTACAGGAAAAAAGTTGAATCATGCAAAAGATAATCCTGCGAATTACGCCGTAGCGAAACAAATTGAAAGCAAATTAAGTGCATGGTCTGTTGCTCAAGATAATATTGTAATGGGGTATGATATGTTAGAAACGGCAAGCAGTTCTGCGGAGTTGATATATAAACATATGATACGGATAAGGGATTTGTGTCAGCAGGCGTCAAACGGAACATATGGAGAGCAATCCATAAATGCCATTAAGACTGAAATTAATGGTAGAGTAGCAGAGATAGAACGGATTAAAAAAAATACAGAATATAATGGTATAAAGTTATTTGGCGAATATGATTTAGAAAACAATAATTTTGTTGAAAAATATGTCAACATTCAAGTCGGTATTGATTCTTCAGAAAGTTCAAGAGTAAAAATAAAAACTTCATTGTCATTAGATAATTTTGATAACTTTATTAATATGGACATTACCAATCCGGAAATATTAAATAAAATCGATGATACAATAAATGAACTTTTAGAATACCAGACAAGTATCGGAGCCTCACAAAATCGCTTGGAATATGCATTAGACTATGTTGACATAACAACCAAAAATTTAACATCATCACTTTCAACTCTTCAGGATGCAGATATTGCAGAAGTGTCCAGTGAATTTATAAAATACCAGATACTGCAACAAGCATGCATTACACTATTATCTACAGCAAATCAAATGCCGTCTTCGGCTTTACAACTTTTATAGCATTATATCAGCTCGGATTTAACAATATCGATAAATTCTCGTGCTAATTTTTCACTCCACTTTTTATTAGTTTCTTGGGCAATAATTTTAATTGCTTCTTCAGGACTTTTCGCATCTCTGTACGGTCTGTTCTCTGTTAATGCGAAATAAGAATCTATAATTAAGATTATTTGAGATTCTATAGGGATGTCTGAGCCGGAAATTTTATTAGGATAGCCTGTTCCATTCCAATTTTCGTGATGTTTTTCGATAATAGGTATAATATCTGTAATATTAGTTATGGGTTTTAGAATTTCTCTCGCTGCTATAATAGGATGTTGTTTAATTGATTCTTTGTCTGTATCGGTTAAGGGTTCTTTTTTATTTAATATATCTTTCGGCAGCATTGTATTTCCTATATCATAAAGAAGAATTGCAATTTTTAATTTATCAATAGATTCTTTTGACAGATCAAAACGCTTACCTATCAATGATGCTAAATCGACCTTTTGTTTTACATTTCCTATTTGATGTTCAGGATTGTATATTGAGACAATTGAATCAGCAACTTGATAAAGTTTTTCGTTATTAATGTTCATCTCTTGAAGTTTTTTCATCATATTATTAGAAACATTATTATCAATAGGAATTCTATGTTTTTTTAGTATATCTACAAATGCTTCTATCGCAATTTCTTGCCAAGAAGTTTCATAAGCCGGTTTCGCGAGTGTTACTCTGTTTCTGCCACTTCTTTTTGACTCGTACATAGCTTGATCTGTTATTTCAAGCAATTCATCAACATCTTCTGTGTGTTCCATGTACGTTGCAACACCTATACTTGCTGATATTTTGTCAATTTTATCTAATTTAACTGAATTTATTGCTTTTCTAATACGTTCTGCCGCAATCATACCTCCATCTGAATCAACACCTGGCAGAATTAGATTAAATTCTTCTCCTCCCATTCTTGCGGCTACATCAATCGAACGTGCATTGTTCTTTAAAACTTCTGCAACAGCTTTAATAGCAATGTCACCATAATTGTGTCCATATACATCATTAATTTGCTTTAGTTTATCTAAATCTAAGCCTATGACCGTAAATTTTTGATTTTGCCTGTTTGCACGCACGGCTTCTTTTTTTATAAACTCTTCAAAATACCGTCTGTTATAAAGTCCGGTCATGCTATCCGTTATTGCTTGCTCTTTAACTGCTTGAAATAGGTCTGTAATAGTTATTGCTAATTCTATTTGTTTTGCAAATAAACCAAGAAAATTCAATTCATTATCTGTAGCATTTTCTCTTGATGAAAAAACAATTAATGAACCGAAGTGAACATTTTTTGATACTAAAGGAATGAGAATATATGAGTTCATATTAGTATCATTAAAAAACGCGTTAAGATTATCTTCTTCAAGTTCAGGAATAAATCCATGAACAAGTTTTGCTATGTTAGGTGATTGATATATTGTATTATTAATAACAGCTTGTCTTAGTTCTTCAAGTCCGGGATATCTCATTTTATAATCAGAAAGCTTGCATCTAAAGTGTTTTGCGAATTTTTGTGCAAAATCCTCTCTGGAAGAAGCAACTATTTGAATATAACTGTCATTGTTTTCTATACGCGGTTTTATAATAAAGCTGTATACATAACCAAGTTCGCCTTGCAAACTGTTAACTATTGCATTTAATACGCTGGATAAAGGTTCTGATGAGTTCATCATACTCCAAATATGTTGCAAGGTGAGCATTTGTTTATTTGCCCTATCCAGTTCTTTTGTACGTTGAGCAATTTCTGCTTCAAGTTTTGCGTTTCTCTCATAAACTTTTAGCAGAGATTGATTCCCTGAATATACAGTTGATTCAACTTCAGCAATTCTGTCTTTAAACTTCTTTATATTATCAAAAAAGCCCAATATTAACCTACCCAATATAATTTACTTATAAAGTATAGCACATTGTGCTCACGAAGGGAAGATTTTATTTAAAACCTCCTTGGCGGGATTTGAACCCACGGCCTTGAGCTTCGGAAACTCACGCTCTATCCAACTGAGCTACAAGGAGATTTTCTACATATCAAGACCTAAATCCAGAGTAGGAGCTTTTGCTACAATAGCACTGGAAGATATTATATCAACACCCGTTGCGGCAATGTTGTGAATTGTTTCTAAGGTCACATTACCGCTTGCTTCAACAATAGCTCTGTGGTTAATTAAATTAACACACATGCTCATTTCTTCATTTGTCATATTATCCAACATGATAATATCTACAGAGCATTCTAAGGCTTCTTTTACTTGTTCAACCGTATCACACTCTACTTCTATTTTGTGCGCATGGGATATATTTTCTTTTAATTTATTTACTGCTTTGGTTAATGAGCCTGCAAATTTTATGTGGTTATCTTTTATCATTGCACAATCTGCAAGGTTAAACCTATGTAAACTACCACCACCGCATTTAACCGAATATTTTTCAAACGCTCTAAAACAGGGTGTTGTTTTTCTTGTATCAACAATTTTTGCTTGATATTCACCAATTGCAGTTTGGTATTTATGTGTTTCTGTAGCTATACCGCTCATTCTTTGTATGTAATTTAAAGCAGTTCTTTCACCCATAAGGATATATCTTGCTGAGCCATTAATTTTTGCAATTTTGTCCCCTTTATGAATTCTGTCTCCATCTTTATAATAAAATTCTATATTTATATCCGGAGAAAGCAATTTAAAAACGGTTTCAAATACAGTTCTTCCGCATAGTATACCGTCTGTTCTCGTATTAAGGAAACAAGTTAAAACATCATCTTCTGAAGTAAGGTAATCGGTTGTAATATCCCCAAAACCAATATCTTCTTGTAAAGCTTTTTTTATATGTTCTTCTATAAAAAATCTATTAAGCATAGCATACTTCCTTTTCATTTGAGGAGTCAATATAAGAGTGTTCTGCAAGTATATTTGTCTGATTGTAATCTGAACGACAATGAGCGCCTCTTGACTCTTTTCTGTTAAGAGCAGATTCCGTAATTAATTCGGCGACTGTTAACATATTTCTATATTCGTACTCATCCTTGTTTAGACATCTTCTTAGTCTTTTAAAATCATTTTTAAGTTTTTTTATCTCGTTGTAAGCTAACAAAAGTGATTCCTTATTTCTCAGAATTCCTACGTTATTCCACATTATATCTTTAAGCTTAGACTTTAGCTTATCCGTATCATAAGGATTACCGTTTGCTGATCTAGAATAAACATCAATTAATTTTTTTATTCCTTCGTCTATTTTTTTTGGAGTTTCCAGATTTGCAAAAGAAAGATAGTCTGCCAATTCATATGCACAAACAACACATTCAAGAAGCGAGTTGCTTGCAAGTCTGTTTGCTCCGTGTAAACCTGTGCAGGCAGTTTCTCCTATTGCATAAAGACCTTTTATTGATGTTTTACCATCTATTCGGGCTTTTATACCCCCCATTGTGTAATGAGCAGCCGGAGCAACCGGTATTAAATTTTTTCTTATATCAATACCATTTTCTATGCATCTCTTTGATATCGTAGGAAAACGCTTTGATAATGTTAATGAATCAATTACTGAAGCATTCAAATATACATTTGAAGAATGTTCTTGTTTCATTTCCGAATATATAGCACGTGTGACAATATCCCTTGGCGCGAGTTCTCTTTTATCGCTATATTTTGTCATAAATTCTTCGCCGTTTTTATTAACAAGTTTTGCTCCTTCACCTCTTACTGCTTCTGAAATTAAAAACCTATTTTTACTATTTGGACTAGCAGCCAAAGCTGTAGGATGGAATTGTATAAATTCCATATCTTCTATAATTGCTCCTGCATCGTATGCAAGTGCTATACCATCTCCTGTTGCACCATCCGGGTTTGTAGTGTATTTGTATACTTGTCCGGCTCCACCTGTAGCAAGTATTAATGCAGAGGTGTATACAACTTCATGTTCTCCTGTTAATTCATTAAATACTATAATTCCCTTACATTCTTTTTGCGCATTTACAAGAATTTCAACAGTCATGGCATTTTCCATAACAGTAATATTTGAATCATTCATGACAGCCTTAGCAAGTGCATCGGTAATTCCTTTTCCTGTTGCATCTCCACCGGCATGCAGGATACGTTTTATACTATGAGCAGCTTCCATTGTAAATGTTAATGAGCCGTCTTCATTTGTATCAAAGTTAACACCTTGAGCAATCAAATCATTTATAACCTCATCAGAAGCTTCTGAAATTGATTTTGTGACATTTAAATCACTAAGTCCTGCTCCTGCATGAATTGTATCTTCTGTATGACTTTTAATACTATCATTTGAATTTTGGTGTAAAACACCGACAATACCGCCTTGGGCGTATTTTGAATTGCTTTCTCCCAATGTTGATTTGGTTATAATAAGAATTCCTTCAGGCAACGTGATATTTTGAGAAATCTTTAGAGCTGCATAAAGTCCTGCTGCACCACTCCCAACTACCACTGCTGAATATTCAGAGTACTTCATTTTTTCTCCTATAGAGCTACATTATATAGTATTATTTTAAATCAAAAACAATTATAAAAAAATAAATTTAATATTAAGATTTTAGACTATACCCAGAGTTAAGACTTTTGGATGTATAGTTTCATCGATAAGTGAAGTTGTTGTATTAATATTATGAAAATACTTTTTAGCTGTTAACATATCTTCATTATAACCATGAATATCGCCTAATGATTTTTTAATCAGGGCTCTATCAATATATGCTTTTGGAGTAGTATTTCTGTCTATTGCCAAATCCCATACTCTAAGAGATACCTCCGGTTTTCCAATATTATTATATACATCAGCTAAACAAGCATAACCTGCATATGCTGAACTATCTTGATTTAGTATTGCATTACAATAATTCGCAGCCGCTTTATAGTTGCCGACTTTTTCAAATAATAAAGCCATTTTTAGATAATCAGAAAAATCTACATCTCCTGCGCGTAAAAAATCATCGAGAGCTTTCTTATGTTCTCCTAAAAATAAGTATATGTTTGCCCTGTCTTTATATAAATTCTGCATGTCTTTGTCAGGAAGGTAAGACGGAGCTAGCTTTATAGCTTTATCAATTTCTGAAATAGCTCTCTTCCTGTTCTTAGGGTACATCTTTGCTAAATATACTGCATTATTTCTGTGAAAAATATATTCTTTTGTTTCATCTTGTCCGGTAAGTTTAGCTATAAACATTTTAGTATTATTACCCCAAAAGCAAATTTGTATAAGTTTGTTTCCCGGAGGAGTACATAGCCAAGCTACAAAAATAAATACAAAAGTTACTGTAAGCAGAAACTTTAAATCTTCATTTTTTTTATTTTTAGTATTGTTAAAATTAGAAATCATTTTATTACCTTATTTAATATTAATTCTACCACCACATTTTAAAAAAATAAAGTTTTTATGTTGTACTAATTGTTTATAATTGATTGTAACTCTGCTAATTCCGGAATTGTTTTATTTAAAATACAATTATCAAGTTCTTTTGTGCATATAGGAGCGATTTTTTTTGATAATTCATTATTACAAAAATATAGTTCTATAAATCGTGCAAAGAGTTCTGTTGGTCTTGTATAATAATTATTTAATTTAGAAATTCTGTTATTAGTCCTTTTTAATTGTCGTTGTTTTGATTTTAACTTTATGTAGTTAATAATATCAGTGTTTTTTATGTATAGATCCAGATTATCAACAGTATAAATTTTATTTAATAATCTTACTCTATCGTATTTGAGCAAATATCTCAAATGTAGTGGGATTAGCCTCTCTATTTCCTTGCAAGGAAGTGTAAGTTTAAAATCTCTATGGCTCTCTTTTAGTTTTAATGACAATATTTTTATTTCATTTTGTATTTCATTTTTTTGTGTGAAAAGAGCTTTAGCTGCATTTTTAGAAATATTTTGTACAGTAATTCCAAGCAATTCTTCATTCTTTTCATCATTGTAATCTTCAAATATAAAATTTAAACTTTTAAGTTGTTTGTCGTAACAAAAATGAACAAAATGTGCAAATTCATGAATTAATGTAGGCAAAAGCTGTTCATTATTGATGTCTTTAGAGATATCTATACGATATGAGCCATTGTTTTTGAACTTAAAAAATCCATTATTACCTTGAGCACGATTTTTTTTTATATTAAGTTCAATCCCAAATCCTTTTATGTAATTAATAATGTCTAAGATTCTGTTTCTTTTATCAACCATTTTAAATAATCTTCACTGCAATCTACAATTGGTAATGCAATTATTTCTGGCACTGTATAAGAATGCATATCTTCAATTACCAATTTTATTTTTCCATAATTAGCGCGTCTTGTCTTTATCATTAATAAAATTTCTTTTTCTTCGCAAACCTCTCCGTCCCAAGAAAACACAGACTTAACATTTTCAATCATACTTACACATGCTGCAAGCTTATGTTTCATTAATATCTTTGTTATATCTTTTGCCAATTTTTTTTCAGGAACTGTACAGTAAATTACGATAATATCCATATATTCTCCTTATAAATTAAATATCTTACCTGGGTTTAGTATATTATTAGGGTCGAATAATAATTTTATTCGTTTCATATATTCAAGCGAATTTTGATCAACAGCACTTTCTATATATGAAATTTTTTCACACCCGACACCGTGTTCTGCTGATATTGTCCCGCCTAATTCAATAGCTTTTTTGTATATTTCAGACTTTGCGTTTAAATAATTTTTATACTCCTCATCATTATCCAAATCTAATGCTATTTGCGGATGTAAATTTCCATCGCCAACATGGCCTATTATACACAATTGCAACTTATATTTATTGCAAATATTTATGCAGCTGTCAATCATTTCATATAACGCGTTTCTTGGGACAACAATATCATCAGTGACAACATCCGGTGCCAATCTTGTAACTGCAGCATAACTGGCTCGTCTTGCTGTCCAAACGCGCTCTTTTAGTATATCATCGTTTATAGTAATTATATTAGCAGCATTTGCATTCATTAATGCATTTTTTACACTTTCAAGTTGAGTATCTATTGAGGAAGCAAAACCATCTACTTCAGTAAGCAGCAAACAGGCGTGATTTGTTTCTAATCCTGTTGGATAAAACGACTCTATTGTAGATATTGCATTTTTATCCAAAAAATCAATTGTGCTAGGAAAAACACGATTTTTAATTATTTCATTAACTCCATTTACTGAATCATTTATGCTATCAAAATATGATATTACAACAGCTGATTTTTCTGGTTTAGGAATGAGTTTTAATTCAGCTTCAACTACAATAGCCAGTGTACCTTCACTGCCTATTATAAGTTGGTTTAGATGATAGCCTACTGCATCTTTAATTGTGCCGGAACCGAGTTGCATTAAAGTGCCATCGGCAAGTACAACTGTAAGACTTAGAATATAATCTTTTGTTGTGCCATATTTAAATGACATAGCACCACCTGATGATTGTGCAATGCTCCCACCTATTGTTGAAACTTTGTAATTCGATGGATCCGGAGGGTAAAATAATCCGCTACTTTCAGCAAGTTGTTTTATATCATTTAAGACAACACCCGGTTGAACTTTCATTGTCATATTTTCAGGGCTGAATTCGAGGATTTTATTCATCTTTGAAAAATTAAGTACTATCCCGCCGTTTAAGCATGTACATGCTCCTACCATATTAGTGCCAGCTCCTCTGGATATAATAGGAATTTTGTGCTTATTTGCATATTTTACGATATTTATTACTTCGTCAATATTCTCAACAAAAATAACAGCATCAGGGGAGGGTAAGTTTTCTTTAATATTTGTTGAATCTTGAGCATAACAAAATCGTTCTTCATAACTAAGAAGAATGTTTTCAGGCTTAATTGTTTTTTTTAAATCTTTTATGTTACTTTTCAACAACATTTGATGCTATTTTTTCGATACTTTTGTTCAGCTTTGCTAATTGTCTATCCATGCCGCCAACTTTTTTAGAAAGTTGTGCGGTATCTTTATTATCAACTAAAGATACCATTTCTTCCAGTTTTGTTTCCAAAGAAGAAATTCTATCTTTTTGGTTATTCATTTTATCATCGATTGCAACTAAGAATCTGTTTAAAGTGTCTTCAAATGGTGCAAGGTCTATTTTACTATTTTTTTCGTTGATAGTTGAGTTAACAATCATACGATCAAGTTTTGCTTCAAGTGAAGAAATTTTCTTTGCTTGTTTCTCAAATACATTACTTAGTGTTTCAATTAATTCATTTGATTCTGTGTTGTCTTCTGCTTCTGCTTTTAGATCTTCAAGCATAACCTTAATTTGTCCTATATCATCAAGAGTTTCTACTTTATCTGAAATAGAGGTTATTTGTGCACCTGCTCTGTCAACCCATTCGGCAAGATATTCAAATACCTGATTGAATACTTGATTCGATTTAGCTCCATTTTGAATCATGGTGTTTAGTGCGCCAAGTTTGTTGTTTATAACATCCAATCCTGCTTCTTGTGAAAAATTACGTGTTCTTTCGTCTAAATCATCTATTACAAGTTTGAAATCTTGTAAATTATCTTTCAAGGTCTTGTAGGATTCATCCGATGCCAGAAGCAATTTGTTGGTTCTCGTGCTTATGCTTACAATATCTTCTGCCAAATTATCAAAGTCTCTTCTGAATTCCGCTGCTTCAAATGATGGCATTTCGTCTCTAATAGTTTCAACTAATTTATATATGCCATTTGTAGAATTTATCAATTCTTCAAATTCTTTGGACTTATTGTCTGCTTTCATTTCATTTAGCACAATTCTCAAATTAGCTATATCAGATTCCAAGTCCTGAAGGCTGTATACATAATCTATATCACCACTTGAAGACATAATTGATGTGATTTTGTTATTAATCAAATCTATATCTTCTTTAAGAGAATCCATTTTATTGTCAACAGTTGAGACATTATCTTTAATTTCTTCAACACTGTCAACTGTATTAACAATGTGACTTAATATCGTTATTAGTTCTGAATGTTTATCCTGAATAAATTCAATTATTTCATCTTGTTCTGCTACAAATGATATTTGATTAAATATATTTAAGAACTGTGTAATTATATCGGATTTAAGTTTATTCAATGCTTTATCAACATTGATTTCTTGAGAATCTACTTTTGAAATTAAATCCTTAACAGACTCTTGAATGCCATATTTAACAATGGTATTCATTTCTGTAATTTCTGGTAAATTGTTGCTGCAAAGTTCATTAATATCAGTTAAATATCCGATTTGTTCATTAACGAGTGATTCAATTCCTGAAATTTGCCGATTTATTGATGCTTGAAAAGCTTCATCAAATGATTTATTAAGTATTTGGGCTCTTAAATCCGCAAAATCTTTACTTAATTCACTGATTGAAGTATTTATTGATGTTATTGCATCAAATATTTCGTTTTTAGAATCAGAAAATTTTGATACTAAATCGTGTATTGAAATTGATATCTTTTCAAATGAAGAATTATATTGACTAGATAATAATTTTACTTCTTCATATTTATCAACTATTGTGTCTGTAAATTTTTTGTCGAAAAGATTCAGTTTATCTTCTAGTTTTTTTGATACATTGTTATTTATAAAATCTTGTACTTGTTCGTTTAGCTTATCTGCGGTGTTATTTATCAATACTTCATTGGTGGCTTTTAGATCAGATATAGTGCTTGAAAATACACTAACTTCAAGCAACTTATTAAGATTTTCAAATAATTCATCAACAGATGCATTAAGCTCTGTTTTTAAATTGTCAATCTTACTATTTATAACAGTTGAATCAGATTTTATATCTAAATAGGATTTTAAATCATTTATGGAATCTGATATATAACCTTCGACCGCTCCAGATATTGAGTTTGTGGCAGACATTAACTCATCTTTTTGTGAGTCTTTGAGCAGTTCAAACTGTTCGATTATATCTCCGACTATAACATCAGTTTCTTTTTCAATTTCTTTTGTGACAATATCAATTTCGCTTTTTACAAAGTTTGAAATTAAATCTTTACAAACAATTGAATTTTGCTTTGCACTTTCTATTTGGTCGGAAATTTTATTCGCAAATGCTTCTATTGTTTGCAATTCTCCTGCGGATATATCTGCATTAGTCGCCAAAAGTGTGTTAATTTTGTCTTCAATAGATTGATCAACTTCTTCAAATACGGATTTACTATTTGCAATAAGAGTTTGCGAGATTGCAGATACTTCTGTTTTTGTAACATTTTTTGCTTCATCTATAAGAACATTAAATGTGCTGCTTAATTCTCTGAGTTGTGCCTGATATATGTTCATTTGGTTAATTTCATCTTTATCAAGCCTGTTATTTAATTTTTCAAATGCAGCTTGTAAGTCTATTGTATTATGCTTAAGCTCCTCAGATAGTTTAGTATTTGTGTTATTTATTTGGGTTGACACATTCAAAGAATATTCTTCAAATATTGTTTGAATTTTATTATTAAGCTCAGATATTTCAGGCATAATTTCTTTAGACAAGGACTGTTTTATTTCGTTATGTTTAATGCCAATGGAAGTTTCCAAAGCTTCTAATTCTTCAACTATTTGTTTTGAATTTTCTGTAAACTGCTCAGTTTCATTCGCAAAGCTGTTTTCTACTAGATTTTTTAAATCAGAAACTCTTGTATTTATATTCGTTAATGATGATGAAGTTAAATTTTCGACAATTTCTTTTATTGAATTTATAATAAGTGCTGTTTTTTCATCAACGTGTTCATTTGATTTTGTTTGAATGCTTGTTAATTCTGCAGATATATTATCGGATTTGTTTTTTATTGTCTGATTTATAAGAATAATGCTATCAGTAATTTTTTGCATTTTTGCATTAATCTCATTAAAATCACTGGTAACCTGTTGTGCTTGTACATCTAAGCCGGAATCTATAAATCTTGAGACATCATCCAACTGACCTTTTATTTCAGCAATCATATCCCTATTAATTTTTTCTATATCTGAGGAATAGTCTGCTAATTTTGCTTTTAATGACTCATAATCTGCTGAAGTTATTTCGATGTTTTCAGATAATATATTCTGTAAATTCATTGCAACTTGTGATAATTTAACTTCAGCTGCTTCATTTTGTTTTGACATTGTATCATCAAGGATTTTAGCAAGTTCTAATGCTCTTTGTTTTATAAAGTCTCCTTGTTCTGTATTTTGAGATTTTAACAAATCAAATAATTCTTCTATTTGAGATTTGTATCCTTCTAATTTTGCAGACAATGCTTCTGACATTTGTTCAGAAATACCGTTAAATTCAGCATTAATCTTTTCTCCAATGTAGTTATTTGTTCTTTCAAACAAATCTTCAAAAGATGAATTTAATGCTTCAAAATTGTTCTCAATTATAGATACTTGTCTTGATAAATCTTCATCAATGTTACAATCGGATTCTTTTACTAAATCTTTAAGGGATTTGAATTCACGAGTTATAATTCCAACATTCAGTTTAAGCGATTCTGCCGATTGTTCGTTAAAATGTTCCATCAAAGA
>CADCNZ010000159.1 GCA_902802935.1 uncultured bacterium
CAATTTTTGTATCTTTTACATTTATCGGAATTTTACCTGCGGCTTGAACCCCGTCAACATAAATTCTGGTATCGGGGAATTTAGATTTTACATAATCTGCAATTTCTTCAACCGGATATACAACTCCTGTTTCATTATTCGCATACATCACAGACACAAGCGCAGTATCTTTTCTAAGCTTTGATTTTAGCTCATCAAAATCAAGTTCGCCTTGAGAGTTAACTCCTATATAGTCAACTTCATATCCTTGTTTTTCAAACCATTTGTATGTATTTAAAACGCAAGGATGTTCTACTTTTGTAGTTATAATATGGCGTTTTTCTTTGTTGCAAGCCAAAACTCCTTTTATTGCCATATTTGCAGATTCAGAACCACAAGAAGTGAAAAATATTTCCTTTTCATTACTTGCACCTAAAAAATCTCTGACTTTAACTCTTGCTTCTCGAATTGCAGCAGCAGGTTTTTTAGCAAAATCATACATGCTTGAAGGGTTTGCATACTCGCATTTTAAATACGGAAGCATTTCCTCCAAAACTTTTTCGTCTATAGCAGTTGTTGCATTATTGTCTAAATAAATCATACATTCCTCTTTGATTTTCTCAAGCACATATTGATCGCAAACATTTTATAATTGTTCAACTTCAATATTACTATCTACTTTGTCTTTCAAAATTGATTCAACAAATGTCTTGATTGTCATTCTTGAATTTTTACATCCCTGACACATGCCGGTTAATTTAACTTTTACCTTGTTTCCTTCTATATCGACAAGTTCAATGTCACCGCCATCCTTTTGCAGTTCGGGAGAAATCTGTTGTTCTATAACCTTGCTGATTTTTAAGATTTTTTGTGTTGCTGTCAGAGGAGTTTCTTCTTTTTTATTCTCTGCTTTGTAGTATGTGTCAATAATATCTTGAATTGTACCCTTGCATCTTCCGCAAGCACCGCCTGCCTTTGTGTAGTTCGTAACTTCTTCCACAGTCTTTAGGTTATTAACCTTTATTGCTTCCAAAATCTGGTTTTCTGTTACATTGAAACAAGTACATACAATTTTATCCGCAGTTTGGGGTAAATCTTCAATATTATCATCCCCGTAGTATTTTTTAAGAGCGTCTTCCAGTGCTTCGTGTCCCATTACGGAGCAGTGCATTTTTTCTTGCGGAAGTCCGCCGAGTTCGTCAGCGATATCTTTATTAGTAATTTCTTTTGCTTCGTCCAAGGTTTTGCCGATAATCATCTCTGTTAAAATACTTGATGAAGCAACTGCTGAACCGCATCCAAAAGTTTGGAACTTGGCATCAACAATTTTTTCGCCGTCCAATTTTAAATATAATTTAAGAGAATCTCCGCAAGCAAGTGAGCCAGCTTCTCCTATCAAATCTGCATTATCTATTTTTCCTACATTTCTTGGATTTCTGTAGTGATCAAGAACTTTTTCCGAATAGTCCCACATAATATTGACTCCTTATTTATAAAACAATTTTACAACAAACAATCGGTCATAACATTATCGGAATTATTAAATTTTTGTTAATTTAATTCAGATGCTTCTCTTGCTTGTTGGCGTTTTTCATCTTCAAGAATAAATTTGCAATCTGCTTCCAAGCGTTTGTCTTCCATAGCATCAATAAGCTCGTGTATATCTTTGATTTGTCCGAGTTCAAACCCGACTTCGGCATACAGTACACAATCATTACAAAGCCTGTGATGCCCATATTGAACTGAGCCTGCTAATGATTTTGTATCACCGCAAGCATCGCAGGTGAAAAATTCGTGCTCGCAATCGGGGTTTTCTTCTATATCATCAAGTCTCATTTGCTCAACTACTAATTGCATTTCCTTAACAACTTCTTCTTTTGATTTCATTTTTTCTCTCCTGTTGAAAAATTTTACTATAAATGTAAAATTTTGTAAAAAATATAGCAAATTTATTTTTTATGATTGTTTAATTGTTCAGCAAACCAAGATAAGGAGAAAATAATGTTATCAAAAGTAAGCTCATCAAATCCCAATTTCGGATGGTTAAATATTGACACAGAAAGTAAAGCTATTGTAAAAAGATTAAAAGGCAATTATAAAGACTTGGACAGAATCAAAGCTCTCGTATTTGCTAATTCAAGTAATCCTATTGAAGTAGAGATATTACCTGAATTTATAGATTCAACAAGAAAATTAAGAGCTATATTTACTGTCACCGATAAAATGCAAAATATGGGATATAAAGGTTGTAATGTCAAAGAAGGTTTTTTTGAGCAGTATACAAATCCGGTAAATTTTATTGAAAGAATGGCAAATAAAGCAACTAAAATGTATAAAGAATACCAAGCTGCTTCTAAATTTAAAGAGGCATTAGAGGGAATAAACAAAAAGAATATTAGAAAAATATAATATTACAATATATTAATGGTACAAGGAGATAATAATATCATATCCTTGTACCATTAGTTATCATTTACCCTTCGCAAAGTGCTTTCATTTCATTTATAGCTTTTTCCAAGCCTACAAAAATTGAACGAGCTATGATTGAGTGTCCGATATTAAGTTCTACAAGATTCGGAATCTCATGCATTCTCTTTACATTCTGATAATTTAAACCATGACCTGCATTTACTTTTAACCCGTAATTTTGTGCAAATATTGCAGCACCTTTTAGATCTTGGAAAGCTTTTTCTTCCTCCGGTGTTCCAAATACTTCCGAATATCTGCCGGTATGGAGTTCAATAAACGGAGCACCTGTTTTTGAGACTGCAGAAATTTGGTGTATATCAGGATCAATAAAGAAACTTACTTCAATATTCTTTTCTAATAGCGGTTGAACAAATTTTACAGCTCTGTCCAATTGTCCTTCCACATCAAGTCCCCCTTCAGTTGTCAGTTCTTGTCTCTTTTCAGGCACAATACATACTGCATGAGGTCTGATTTTTAAGGCAAATTCCTGCATTTCATCCGTCATCGCCATTTCTAAGTTCAGACGTATGTGAGGAAGCATTCTTATTGCCTCTACGTCAGAATCCTTAATATGTCTCCTGTCTTCTCTCAGGTGAGTTGTAATACCTGCTACTTTACACTCCTTGCATATTCTTGCAGCAGTCAATACATCCGGTTCAATTCCACCTCTTGCATTTCTGAGAGTTGCAACATGATCTATATTTACACCTAATAACATTTTATTTCCCCTTTTTTAAACTATTAATCTTATTCAATTTTAATAATGCCGTATAGGTAGGCAATATCGTAATATTATTATCAGATTTTTTCCCTACATATTCAACAGCTTTTTTTATATCGGATATAATTTTTAATTGTTCCGGATTTACACCGGCATATTTAAGCCTAAGCGCCATATCATAAGCTCGAACACCTGACACAACAACTTCTTTAGTTACATCTTTTAAAACAGAAAAATCTGCATCCCAAAGCCAAGAAACATCACGTCCATCAGCATAATTGTCATTTATTATAATCAATAAATTTGAACTTTTATCAATAGTTTTAAGTACTTCATTAGCACCAATCGGATTCTTTATCAGCTGAATTAATGTTCTTTTTCCGTTTAAATACTTTATCTCACTTCTTCCAAATGCTACTTTAAATGATTTTATATTATTTTTAATATCATTTATGTCTAAGCCGATTTCCAAGCACATAGCTATTGCTCCCAACGCATTATAAGCATTAAAAAGCCCGATAAGCGGTACTTCAAAATCTTCACCGTTGATATGTAAGACTGAATACTGTTTATATAAAGTAACGTTTGCTTTATACTTTGGTTCCGGTCTTTTATAACCGCAATCACAATAATAATGACCTTGCTGTGCATAAAACTTTTTCTCATATGTCAGCGGTTTTCCGCAAGGACAGTTAAAAGCTTCTTCTGTTGCAGAGTTTGAAGCCTGAACACCCTCTTCATATTCTACATTTTCAATCCCGTAATAGATTATCTCTTTACCTCCTTGGAAAGAAGCAACAAGAGGATCGTCCGCATTCAAAACCAGAGTTAAATTTGGTTTCAAATCAATTCCGTTTTGTATGAATTTTTTTGTTGTTGCAAGTTCACCATATCTGTCCAATTGGTCACGGAACAGGTTTGTAACCAAAAGATAATCTGCTTCGAATTTTTTGTAAATAATTTCTAAGAAAGCTTCGTCAGATTCTATGACAGAGTAATCATATTGCTTTAGAGGATTAATTTGCAGAGATAGCGCATTTACAACACCATTTAGCAAATTAGCACCCATTGCATTATTGATTACGCTATGTCTCGACTCTTTTATTAAGTGTGATATTAATCCGGATGTTGTTGTTTTTCCGTTTGTACCTGTAACGTTGAGCTTTGTTTTAATATATTTGTTTGCATAAATTAGAAAATTCGGACATATTTTCAATACAAATTTACCGATAATCGAAGTTCCCTCGGATAATTTCGTTATGTGCAGGAATTGATATAGAACTTTTGCTAATATAAGTGATAGAAAAAATATAATCTTCATTCTGCTTAAATTCCTTTATTTACAACCTTATAAAGCTAATCCCGAAATTTCTATAAAAGTTGGGATATAAATTCCCCCTTCTAAAATTCTAAGCAATAGAATATAATTTTATTATAATACAAAAAAGAATGGATAAATATGGTTTTTTACATTTTGATAGGTATTGTTTTTGTAGCAGAATTAATTATTGCAGCGGCTATAGTGACTAAACTCCTAAAATTAAACAGGATTTTCAGAGAAACGAATTTATTTTTAGAGGATGCTAAACCTAAAATTAAAGATATTTCATCTATATGCTATAAAATATCCTGTCAACTGGTTGATTTAGCACCAATATGGGTAGAAAATATCAAAATAGCGGTCTTAAAGTTTATACTACAAAATATTAAAAGTATGTTGACCGGATTAGGCATCTGGGCAATAAGAGAATATTTAAAAAAACAATACAAGTTAGGTCTTTAACTTAACAAAATAATATGCTACAATACATGCACAAAGAAAGAAAAGAGGTACATCATGTGCAAAGATAAAGATAATTCTATTGGTTTCGGTATTGGGCTTCTTCTTGGAGTTGTAGGCGGAATTGTTGCAGGTGTTCTTTATGCACCAAAACCTGGTTCCGAAATGAGAGAAAAACTTAAAGATACTGTATGTGAACTTGCAGAAAAGCATTCACCTGCTGTAAAAGAGGCTCAAAAACAGGCTCTTGAATCTATAGATTTAATTAAGTACAAACTTGAAAAACAGTATAAAAAATTTGGCAGCATGATTCAATCTAAAAAAATGAGAAAAGCCAAAGAACTTGAATCTAAACTTAATAAGGAAACAAAATAATGGAAACAGCGCAACTATATCAAAGTTTAACTTTTTTATCCTATGCAACAGGCATAATCGTTATACTTGTTGGTGTAATGCTTATCGTTGTTTTGTTCAATTTGGCAAAACTTGCTAAAAATATAAACGAAACAACGGATATAGTTAAAGAGGAACTTGTTCCGACGCTTAAAAATGTAAATAAATCAGTTGAAATTATAAGCGGAATTATTATCAAAACAGATGCAGGGATAAATAAAGTTAAAGATATCATATCAAAATCACCATTTGCTATACTTAGTAAATTGGGTTCTGCAACAGGTACTGTTGCAAAGGGATTTTTCAGCGGTTTAAAAACAGCAATAAAAATATTTAGCAAAAAGAAGTAAATAACCTAGCCGATTTTAAAATTCGTCGTAAAGGTTAAACTGCAAGTGAAATAAAATAAAAGGAGAAAATATTATGTCAGTAGGAAGATTTTTAGCAGGATTTGCAATTGGCGCAACAATTGGAGCCGTAGCAGGTATTTTGTTAGCACCTAAATCCGGAGAAGAAACCAGAGAACAACTTGGCAAAATGGCATCAGATTTAGCTGAAAAAACTGATGAAACAGTTCAAGATATTAAAAGAAAAGCCGATACTTTAATTTCTGACGCTCAAGAGAAAAGCGAGGAAATTATGGGAAAACTCCAAGATATGCTTAACAGAGACAAAGGTGAAGCAGAAGTATAGGGGTAAAACAAAATTAAAAAAAGACCTGTTGATTAACAGGTCTTTTTTATTTGCTCCAGGCCAGACTTGAACTGGCACCGAGGGTGAACCCCGATTGGATTTTAAGTCCAACGCGTCTACCGATTCCGCCACTGG
>CADCNZ010000160.1 GCA_902802935.1 uncultured bacterium
CCATCCCGAACACGGTCGTAAAGACCTACAGAGGCGAAAATACTTGGGGGGCCACCCCCTGGAAAGATAGCAC
The DNA here is from genome assembly GCA_902802935.1 of uncultured bacterium. Taxonomy (GTDB): domain Bacteria; phylum Cyanobacteriota; class Vampirovibrionia; order Gastranaerophilales; family Gastranaerophilaceae; genus CAG-196. The sequence goes on from CADCNZ010000160.1 coordinate 74, forward strand.
GCTGCCAACATCTAATTTAGAAAAAAAGACAATTGCTTAGGATTAAGTGATTGTCTTTTTTTATATATAAGTAAACTTTATTATTGACTTTATAGTATGATTATTATTCTAAGCTCAACAAGTTTTGTATTTACCTTTTAGATAAAAATTTTCATATTTATAACTCTGTTTGAATAAGTAAATCAGAGTGTTTGTTATAGAACAACTTATCAATTGTCTTTGTTTGCCATAAAGTTAGAATGTAATTGTTCAGATAAATGAGAGGAATAATTTATGAGAAATTTTATTGTAAAATTTGGTGGTTTTATTGTAGATATAATGGCAATTATAACAATAATAGGTTTAATAATTTCAACAATTAAAGTTATTGCGGTACAAGGTCTTTGGGCTGGTCTTGGAGTACTTTGGGCAGGCGTTGTAAGTTTTATTTTTGTATTTTTTGTAATTTATTTACTAATGTCTATAAATAGTAAACTTCCGGATTCGCATTATAAAGACAATTACTAGAATTTTTGAAACTAGGGAGGCATCTGCCTCCCTTAAATTTTTAGATTTTTTAATAAAAGATTTTTTTTCAACAAAATTTGATATTGAAAAATATAAAATGTAAAATTGAAAAATTTGTAACAAATTGTAACTGAATATTAAGCAAAAACAAAAATCTTTACAATAGGCTGAAAGTTAGTCATAATGCCCGACGGGACGGGACGGGACGAGGGCGAAGTATATCATGCAATTGTTAATAATATCGATACTTTATATCTGTGTAAGATGTTTTAAATTTATAAAAAGGAGAATTTATTATGGGAATTGAAAAAGTGATTTTGGTTCAGTAGCAAGAGGGCTAAGAAGTAAAAATTTGGTTTTTAGCAATGAATTTGTAAATGGTGAAAAGCGATATTTTCAGCAAATTTTTAAAAACAAGAAGACAAATGGGCTTGTTATCAAACAATATTCTTTGGGTAAAATGAGTGGTCAGGTATCTGCTTTTGGTTATGCCGGTGAAACAAAGGTTCTGGGTTACAATGAAAAAGAATGGATGCCTTTATTTGATTATGCAAAAAAAGACTCTTTAGAATCTGCACACATACCTTTTAATATTGTAAATACAGCAGCACCGAAAAGAGCATACTCAAAAGATTATTTTGAAATGGGTGGTGAATTATTTTCCGCTCAAGCTACTGCAAAACAGGAAGGAAAAAAATTTATATGCAGTAATCCTAATTTACCCTCTAAAAATATGGAGCGTTTTGTAGAAGATAACGGTGGTATAGCTCTTCCATAGATTTAAAATATATTCTATAAAAATATAATTCAATAAAAAAGGCACAATAATAATCGGTGCCTTTTTACATATACAATTTTGTTGCGTTTGCAATTATCACTGTAAATTGCCATTTTTTTCAAAAATTTTCACTTTTGTCTTTTTTTTGTTCAATTTATGATACAATCAATTTATGACACAAGGACAGATATTTAAGATTCATTCTGATTTTTATTATGTAAATTCTAATGGCAAAGAATACGAGTGTAAAGTCCGCGAAGTTTTAAAGAAGGCAAAACAGAAGATTCTTGTTGGTGATTTTGTTGAGTTTAGAGACGGTGCCATAGAAAAAATTCTACCAAGAAAAAATTACATTCCAAGACCTTCTGTAGCAAATATTGATCAAATTGTAATAATTTCTGCTGTCAAAGAGCCTGAACTAAGTTACTCACAACTTAACAGGTATATATCTTTTGCAAAATATTACAAAATCAATGCAATACTTTGTTTCAACAAAAATGATTTGTCCTCGGATGATTCAATGATAGAAAAAGTTTTTTCGATTTATGAACCTCTGGGGTATGATATTTTATTTACATCTGCCATAGAAGGGCTTGGGATAGAAGAGTTTAAAGAGCTTATGTCAGGAAAAACATCTGTTCTTTGTGGAGCTTCTGGTGTCGGGAAATCAAGTCTTGTAAATGCAATTGCGCCGGGGTTAAATGTTAGGACAAAATCTGTAAGTGAAAAAACTCAACGAGGAACACATACAACAAGACATTCTGAAATAATTCCAATAGATAATAACACCAGAATTGTTGATACTCCTGGGTTTAGCAATTTAAAATTTGATTTTATATTGCCAAATGAAGTTGATTTATTATTTGATGAAATATCAAAATTTAAACAAAAGTGCAAATTTCAGGATTGTTTGCATATACATGAATCAGGGTGTGAAGTATTAGCTAATATTGAAAAAATAGACGATACACGGTACCAAAGTTATTTGGAATTCGTTTCAGAGGCAAAAGAATATAAAGAAAAAGTTAAATATCAAGGAATTAAAACTGAAACGTCGCATAAGCGTAAGAATGATGAAATAACAGTTAAGATAAGTTCTCGCAAACGTCAAAGTGCTAGAAATACTCTTAAACAAAATATATATAAGGATATAGAAGATGAAAGAATTGATTAATATAGTAGATAAATACTTAGATAAATATTTACCCGTTTCATATCCGGAGGATATTTTCAAAGCCATGAAGTATACCCTTATGCTTCCGGGAAAGAGGCTTAGACCGGTTATGTGTTTAGAAACGGCAAGAATTTTAGGTGCAGATATTAAAAAGGCTATTCCTGCAGCTTGTGCATTAGAGATGCTTCATGTTCAAAGTTTAATACATGATGATTTACCTTGTATGGACAATGATGATTTTAGAAGAGGGCAGCCATCAAATCATAAAGTTTTTGGCGAAGCAAATGCAGTACTTGCAGGTGACGCGTTGCTTACTTATGCGCCGCAAGTAATTATTGAAAATTCTAAAGATTTGACCTCTGAACAAATCGTAAAAATTTTATATGAGTATACAAAATTTGCAGGAGCTTATGGGCTTATAGCAGGACAAGTTGTTGATATAGAATCAGAGGGTGGTAAATTGGTGAAGTCGCCAGAAGAAACTCTCGATTTCATACATTTAAATAAAACGGCCGTTCTGTTTAGACTTGCAGTTAGATTTGGTTGTATCATAGCCAATTCTGATGAAAAAACATACAATGAGTTTGATACTTTTGCAACTAAGTTTGGTCTTGCTTTTCAAATTTACGACGACATAATGGATGAAATTTCGACTTTCGAAGAACTTGGAAAAACAGTAGGCAAAGATAAAAATTCAGGAAAATTAACCTATGTGTCGCTTTACGGGCTTGATACAGCCAAAGAAAAATTCCATTCACTAATTCAAGAATGTCATGGTATAATTGAAAAGTACGATTCTGAAATATTAATCGGGATTTTAAATAAGTTAGAAAAACGGGTGGAGAAATAGTTGATGAATTTAAATCAATTTTTTAATACAGGTTATGAAGTTATTTTCGTTGCATTTTCAGGCATAGTAGTAACTCAAATAATAAAATTTATAGTACATACAATTATAAAAAGAAAAGTTGATTTAAGACTTTTTACTACAACCGGCGGTATGCCAAGTTCACATTCTGCTGGAGTTGTCGGACTATCAACTTCTGTCGGTTTAATAATGGGTTTTAGTTCAATTGAATTTGCAATAGCACTCGGGTATGCGTTTATTGTAATGTATGATGCTGCCGGTGTAAGGCGCGCGGCAGGTAAACAAGCTGCTTGTTTAAACAGAATTATTATGGATGTGTATAAACAAGACCTTGCAGAAGCAGGAGGTAAATTAAAAGAACTTTTGGGACACACTCCTATGCAAGTACTTGTGGGTGCTTGTTTTGGAGTTTTCTATTCCTATTTTATTCATCATTTACTTGGCCGTCTATAGATTGAAAATTACAAATCTTTACAAAATGCTTCATTCGACGTATTTCTGCTTGCAAATAAAATATGTTTAAGTTACTATTAGTTTGTCAGAAAACAACCCACAATTGAAAATCTGTTAGAGGCCTTTTGAGGCGTCTTTTGTTGTTTGATTTCAATTGTTTAATAAAAAAACAATGTAATATTAATATGTTAGAAAACAGGAAAGGTTTAACATGACAGAAGAAAACAAAGAATTGAAAACTGAAGAGGTAAATGAAACGGAAGCAGTTGCAGCAGAAGAATCTGTTGAAGTTGCTGAAGACATTACTGAAGAAGTAAGTGAAGAAGTTGTAACTAAGCTTCCAACAAGAAAACCTCGCGGAAGAAAGAAAAATGTAGAAACACAAGAAGCAAAACCTGAGTCAGAATGGAGTGAACAAGTAGTTCAAATCAGTCGTGTTACAAAGGTTGTAAAAGGCGGTAAAAAATTAAGTTTTAGAGCTGTTGTTATAGTAGGTAACAAAAAAGGACAAGTTGGTGTAGGTTGTGCAAAAGCTGCAGAAGTTATTATTGCTATTCAAAAAGCTATTGCTGACGGAAGAAAGAACCTTATTACAGTTCCTATCTTTAAGACAACTATTCCTCATCCTATAACAGGCCGTTCCGGTGCGGGTAAAGTAATGTTAAGACCGGCTTCTCAAGGTACAGGTATTATAGCAGGCGGTGCGGTTCGTCCGGTATTGGAACTTGCAGGTATAGAAAATATTTTAACTAAATCTCAAGGTTCTAAGTCACCTCTAAACGCAGCATACGCAACAATTGACGCTCTTAAATCATTGAGAATGTTTCCGGAAGTTGCTAAAAAACGCGGTTTGACAATGGCCGAATTATTAAACTAGTTGGCTGTTTAGATAATAGTTTTAGATAATAAAATAAGGAATATAAAAATGGCAAAGACAAAATCATCTAAAATACAAATTAAACTTGTTAAAAGTTTAATTGGTTGTTCTGAAGCTCAATGCAGAATAGCAAAAGCATTAGGCTTTACTAAAAAAGACCAAGTCGTTGAACACGATGAAAGTCCGGTAATCATGGGTATGGTTAATAAAATTTCTCATTTGTTAGAAGTTACTAAGTAGAATAAATTCCGTGAGTCGTGACTCGTGAGTCGTGATTTGCATGTTATAAAATTCGATTCACGGCTTACAATTCACGATTCACGAAAATAAAGAAAAGGAAAACAAAAATGGCAGATAGAATTAAATTAGAAGATTTAAGACCGGCAGAAGGTGCTACTAAAAAAACAGTTAGAGTTGGCCGTGGTCGTTCTTCAGGATGCGGTAAAACTTCAAGCCGCGGTAATAACGGTGAAGGTCAAAGATCCGGCAGAACTTCAAAAAGAGGTTTTGAAGGCGGACAAATGCCTGCATACAGAAGACTTCCTAAGTTGAAAGGTTTCCAAATTATCAACTCAAGAAATTATGCAGAGATAAATGTCGGCAGACTTGAAGCTCTTGGCTTAAAAGAAGTTTCACTTGAAGCTCTTAAAGAAATCAGAAAAGCACATCCTTCATGCGATGGCTTAAGAATTTTAGGTAATGGTGAAATTAAAAAAGCTATTACTGTAAAAGCTGATTATGTAACTCCTTCTGCTAAAGAAAAAATCGAAGCAGCAGGCGGTAAGATAGAAATTGTATAACAAAGGACAATGAGGCAATAAGACATATCGGCAATAAGATCTATAAAAGCTTAATGCCTTATTATCTTATTGCCTTAATGCCTTATATGTAAGATAATAAATTCAAAGGGGATTTTTAAATATGACAGGAATGAGAATGCCTACAACGGCTGATTTAATGTCAATGTGGAATGCTTCAGGCTTAAAAGAAAAATTAATTTTTACTTTTTCTATGATAGTTCTGTTCAGACTTGGAATCCAGTTACCGTTGTTTGGTATTAATAACGCAATTTTTGCAAATATAGCATCAGGGAATAATATAATAGGTTTTCTTGATTTGTTCTCCGGCGGAGCGCTGAAGAATGTATCTATATTTGCTCTCGGGATTGGACCTTATATTACATCATCAATTATTATTCAATTGATGGCCGTAATTATTCCGGCATTGGAAAAATTACAAAAAGAAGAAGGTGAAGCAGGAAGAAGGAAACTGTCTCAATATACACGTATTTTTACGGTTGTACTTGCTGTATTTCAAGCTGTAATATTTATGGCTTACTTATCTCATTTACCGGGGTCTATAAAACCAGGACTTAATCACGGAATGTTTTATATTTCTTCGGTACTTTGCCTTACCGCAGGTTCTGTTCTCGTTATGTGGTTATCTGAGCTTATTACAGAAAAGGGTATTGGTAATGGAGGTTCATTAATAATATTTGCAGGTATTTTGGCAGGTATTCCTGTATATTCTGCAAGGACTTCTCAGCTATTATCAGGTGATCCAACCCTAGGATGGAATCTTGTACTTTTACTTACGATTTTCTTTGTTACAATGATATTCATTGTTATAATGCAAGAAGCTGTAAGAAAGGTTATAATTGTCAATCCAAAAAGGCAAGTAGGTAATAAGGTATATGGCGGAGTGAATACTTTCATCCCGTTTAAGCTTAATCCTGGCGGAGTTATGCCAATTATCTTTGCGATTGCAATATTACTGTTTCCTTCTACAATTCTTAGTCTTGTAGGACAAGCAAATCTTCCGGCAGGTCATATTCAAGATATTGTAATGGTTTTAAATAAAATCTTTAATCCTGGCGGTGCAGTGTATTATGTAATATATTTCTTGATGATTGTCGCATTGACATTCTTTTACGCATCAATCATGCCAAATATGCAGCCTAAAGAAATTGCCGATAATCTAAAAAAATACGGTTCATCAATACCAGGGGTAAAACCGGGAAGACCAACGGCAGAAGCTTTGGATAAAATTTTAACAAAAACAACCTTTATAGGAGCTTTAGCGCTAGGCCTTATTGCTCTTGTACCTGCATTTGCAAGTTATGCAACAAGGATTACTACTTTTCAGGGTATCGGAGCCACCTCTTTAATAATCATGGTCGGGGTTGCTCTGGATTTAATTAACCAAATCAGAACGCACTTGCTTGCAAGAAACTATGAGACATTTTTAAAAGAATAAATTAAAAAGTAAATACAAAAGGCGTTTGAACATTATGTTCAAACGCCTTTTATTTGTAAGAGTTTTAATATTATTAAAAAATAAATTATTACGTATTGTAACAAAATTTACTTCGCTTGAAATCACTTCATTTTTTTTTACTTTATATATACATAGAGAGCAAAAAAGACATTAACACAGTTAGACACGAGCGAGAGAAAAAGAGAAGAAAAGTAAAAAACCCTTCCCTCCGGAAGGGTTTCTTAATAGTGTTTAAAAATTATTTTTTGGACAGATAATTAATCAATCCTTCAAGCGCAAGTGTATAACTTAGTTCCTTGAAACCAACAACTTGTGCAATGCATACTCCGGAAAGCAGTGAAGTATGGCGAAATTCTTCTCTGGCATGAATATTTGTCATATGAACTTCGACGGTAGGAATTCCAACGCTTGCAATAGCATCGCGAATGACAACACTTGTGTGTGTATAACCACCGGCATTTATGATAATTCCGTCATACACCCCTTTTGAATTTTGTATTTTATCAACAATTTCACCTTCGTGATTTGATTGATACACGTGAACCTCTGCACCTAATTCCCTGCCTTTTGTGACAATATCATTTTCAATATCTTTCAATGTAGTTGTGCCATATTTATCCGGTTCACGCGTACCTAAAAGATTCAAGTTTGCTCCGTTTATCAAAAGAATTTTCATATTAATTGCATTTACCCCCGATTTTATTATACAATATAAAAAGAATGAGAGGAAGATATGATTAACAAACGTTGGTATGATTCAGATCCTATTTTAAAAGAAGCTTTAGAATTATTGAGACTTTCTCCTGATGAAACAAAATCAGAAGCTGCAGATTTTATGTTAAAACTGCAAGAGCAAGTTGCAGGTGAAGTTATCGAGCACGTATACGATATTATCAATACATATCAAGGAAAGGGAAACCGCTGGTATGACAATGACCCTATGATGATAAAAGCTGTCGAATTATTAAGAAATGCACCTCCTAAAATTCAAAGAGTTGCAGCTTTGAAACTTTTGCTTGCTCTTGAGCAAAAAAGTTTTGAGGGAGTTGAAATTTAGTAATGAAAGATGTTCAAAATCAATCTGATTCACGCGGAGTTGATATCCAGAAAGTCGGTATAAAGGGACTGGAACTACCGCTTACGGTTCAGCGCAAAGATGCCGAAGACATTACAATATACTCATCTGCAACTGTAGGTGTATCTCTTCCTTCACATTACAAAGGAACTCATATGTCGCGTTTTGTTGAAGTTTTGAATGAATGGCGCAATAAAAAAATGCTGGGCATGGACATAAAGGGCTGTCTGGAAACAGTAGTTCAAAAGCTTAATGCAAAAAGCGGATATTTAAAGTTTGATTTTAAGTATTTTATGGACAAAGAATCTCCAATAACAAGAATAGTTGCACCGATGTGTTATGATTGCTTTTTTGAAGGCAATCTTGAAAATTTTGGCGAAGAGGATGAAGAATATAAGTTTTATTTAGGGGTAAAAGTTCCTGTAGCAACACTTTGTCCTTGTTCAAAAGAAATTTCAAAATATGGTGCTCACAATCAAAGAGCAATGGTTTCTGTTAAGATTACATATTCCGAGGAAGAGCATATTTGGATAGAAGATTTGGTAAATGATATAGAGAAATGTGCGTCTTCTGAATTATATCCTTTGCTAAAACGTGAAGATGAAAAATATGTGACGGAGCATGCATATGAAAATCCAAAATTTGTTGAGGATGTATTACGAGATGTTGTTCTTTTACTCAGAAAGAATGATGTTATAGATTCTTTTGAAGTAGAATGTGAATCTATAGAAAGTATACATAACCATTCTGCATGGGCATATCAACAAGAAATTAATTAATTTTTATGTTTCATGCTTAATTAGTCTTTTGTATTCGTTCTTTAATAATTCTTTCCCCGGATATATTTCTATATTATCCCAAGGAAGAGTTTCTTCTAATGTATAACCGTCAATCGCTTTTGTTATATCTATATTCAAATTTTTTATAGCAGATTTGTAAGCAGAAATTTTGCCTCCGGATTTATAAACTTCAACTAAAAGCGGAGTAATTTCTTTATCTGAACGAGAAAGTACTGTCTGCCAAAAATCCCACTTAGCACTTGAAAATTTTGATGCGACACCTATTTTTGCAAGTTCTTTTTCTAAGAATTTTTGTTTTTTTTCTAAACTTTTTGTATCTTCACGTTTAGACCATTGAAACGGAGTGTGTGGTTTTGGAACAAAGGTAGAAAACGAAAACTCAATACCAAAACCTTTGTTTTCAGATTTAATTTTTTTTGCAAGATTCAAAAATTCGTTAATGTCATCATTATTCTCTGTTGGGATTCCAATCATTGAATAAATTTTTAGTCCTTTTAAACCATTTTCGCGAGCTATTCTTATTGCACTTAAGATTTGCTCTTCTTTAAGGTTTTTATTAATAAGCTTTCGCAAACGCTCACTAGCTGCTTCAATAGCAATTGTAGAGTGTTTTTGTCCTCCTAAAACAAGTGTTTGAATTATTTCTTCAGAAACAGCATCTGTCCTAAGAGAAGATATCCCAAGTTCAATATTACATCCGGATTCAATTTTTTCTCTTATATATTTTAATATTTCCTTAAATTTAGGATGTGCACTAATCTGTGCTCCCAAGAGTGCAATTTTATTTGTATGTTTTAAACCTAACTCAATTGTATCTATGATTTGTTTATATTCATTGTACCTAAACGGAAGATTTATGTACGAAGCAGTACAAAATGCGCAGCGATTCATGCACCCTCTTGCAAGTTCAATAATAAAAGTGTTTTTAAAATAACTTTTTTCACTCAAAATAGGGGTGTATATAACATTGTTTAACGGTGTTGTCGCTTTTTTACCTTGCAAACCATGAATATAAATACCTTCTATTTTAGCCAGTTCTACAAGAGTTTCTTTTTTTGAAGATTGATTTTTTATAATATTTAAAACTTTTTCAAAAATGTCATCACCATCACCCAGTATTAAAAAATCAAAAAATGCTTCATAAGGTCTTGGATTTGTTGTAATTACAGGACCACCTGCAAAAATAAGCGGTGAATTTTCTGCTCTTTCAGATGAATAAAATGGGATATTTAATTTATCTAAAATCGTAAGAACTCCCATAAAATCAAAGTCAAAAGACATCGAAAAAGCTACGGCATCTATTTTTCTTGAGTCAATATCCAAATTATCAGTAGATATCATTTGAGCATTCATACCCTCTTTAGTATCAGCAATTTTGTATAACCATAAATAACCAAGCGATGCGAGTGCGCATTCTTGGCTTGCAGGATATGCCATAACAAAATTATATGAGCCTGTTTTTGGTGTATATAGTTTCATATTTATCTGATACTCTTAATATATAATTCTTCAATTAGAACACAAACCGTCGCAGCAATAGCAGGAGCAAATATTACACCTATAATACCTAAATATTGAGCTGTTACAAATAAAAAGAAATATATAATCAAAGGGTGCAAATCTAAAAATTTGCTGAAAATATAGGGCCTAACAAGATTATTTTCTGCCCATTGCGCAAATGCAAAAATTAAGAGAACCAAACCAATTTTCAACGCTCCTAATTTGTAAACGGTCAGAATAATGATTACAAGGGCAGCGGCCGGACCAACGATCGGAATTATGTCAAAGACTGCAGTTAATAAACCTAACAACAGTGCATAATCAATTCCTAAGATAGCTAAACCAGCAAATATTATAATACCGATACTCGACATGGTAACTATTTGAGCAAGAACATAACCGCCAATTTTCTGAGATATAGATTTAATAATTTCATCGGCTTTTTCTTTCATATTTGTTGGAAATAAACTCAAATAAGTTGCTTTAACGATATCTCTATCAGCAAGAAAATAATATATTATAATGCAAGCGGCTAAAAAATAAATAATTGTCATTGCAAGTTCTTTGGTAAAAGAAATAGAACTGCTAACTACATTTGATGTAAAACCGGTTGCGGAAGAAATTAAATTCCCCATATCAATTTGACTTAAATCGGTGTTCTTAAATAGAGGAAATGTAATTAAATAACTTTTTGCCGTATTCAAATGTTCCGGAAGCAGTTGTAAAAAAGAACTTATTTGTTTGCCTCCCAAAACTATAATCGGAACAAAGAAAAGTATTAATATAATCAAGCTTCCAAATAGAACAATACTTGAGGCAAGTCCTCTGTTAATTCTTTTTGACATTTTATCAACAAGAGGATTTAATGAACAAGATATTACAAATGATGCAAAGAACAATATTGCTATATCTTTAATTTTGGTAATAAAAATTATAAATAAAATAGAAATAATAAAAAATATAATATTTTTAGCTGTAATATAGTTTTTCAAAAAATCTAGCATAAAAAGGTCCCTTAATTAACTCTTGTCCATTATATTATCATAAAATTATCCATTAATATATTCTATTCCCGATAGAATAATGTTAGAATAAATTTATGGATAATTTACTAGAAATTAAAAATCTGACAGTTGAATATAAAAATAATAGTACAAATAGCGTGATAAAAGCTGTAAATGATGTATCACTAACAATAAAACGCGGAGAAACATACGCTTTAGCAGGAGAATCAGGATGTGGTAAATCAACATTATCAAAGGCAATTACAAAACTTGTCGAAACTTGTGACGGTGATATTTTATTTGAAGGGAAAAGTATATTTTCGCAATCAAAAGAAGATGAAAAACACTACCCGCTGGATGTACAAATGGTTTTTCAAAATCCGTATTCAAGTTTAAATCCAAAAATGAAAATAGGTGAAATATTAAAAGAGCCTCTTGATATTAACACTGATTATACAAAAACCAGAAAAAAAGCAGCAGTCAGGGAAATATTAGAAAGTGTAGGTTTAACAGAGGATGTTATTGACAAATATCCTCATGAATTTTCAGGAGGGCAAAGGCAGAGAATTGCTATAGCACGAGCATTAATTTTAAATCCGAAGCTGTTAATAGCAGATGAACCGGTTAGTGCACTGGATGCAAGTATTCAGGCTCAAATTATTAATCTTTTAAAAACATTAAAAAAAGAACGAAATTTAACAATATTATTTATATCGCATGACTTAAATGTAATAAGATATATTGCAGATCGTGTGGGAGTAATGTATTTTGGAAATTTAGTAGAAGAAAATGATACAACCTCGATATTTAATTTCCCGCGTGAAGACTATACAAAAAAACTTTTAGCATCTGCACCTGTTTTAAAAACAAAATAGTTATTTTTTTAAGTGGTTGAAAGATTTTTCCGGAACACTAAATGAACCAAGAAGTGTTTTGTATTTAGGATCTTTATATACATATATGTCTATTGTATACAGAGCTAATTCTCTTTTTGTAAGAATATTTTTACCAAAACGAACTTCTATCTCATCTGTTTCACTTCCGTTTGATAATAGAGGTTTTTTTCTGTTTGCACATTCTACTGTATATGATTCTTTGATTGTATTACCTTGTTTGAGGACAAAATCTGCTGACATTTTCATAATATCATTACTTGAAACATTTTTTAATCTAAATTTACCTTTGAGATGATATTTAAATAATGTTTTTCTTATATTAAAAGCATCTAAAAATACTTCTAAATCATTTCTGTAAACAACTTTTTGGTTAACAAACAAGTCCACAGAATGAATCTTATACCTGTAATATTTAGCTTGGGTGGGATTGCCGGATAAATCTTCAATAGTAGCTGCTTTCATAAGGGCTTTATTATACGTACTGTAATCTATTTCCTGCGGCATTTTTGATAAAAGTTGTTCAAAATATTCTACAGATATAACAGGGTCATAATCCGCATAAATAATTGCGAGCTTGTATTTAATGTGAAAATCATTAGGCTTGTATTGTTCGGCTTTTTTTAGAAATCTGACGGCATCAGAATTATATCCGTTTTTGACCATTATGCCGGCGGTTTCTATATATGAATTAACTATGCGTTCCTGAATAGATTCCACGACTTTTTTATCTCTTTTAGAAAATCTGTCATAATAGAATTTTGCTTTTTCATAATTTTTAGCCGCACTTAAAAATTTTCCTATAGAATAATATTTATCACCCATTTCTATATATGAACGGGTTTTAAATTTTATTAAATCTTTGTTTTTTACATCGGGCACTGATTTTATGACTTGTTCAGCTTCTTTGAATTTTTCTTGTGCTATTAATACTGTTGTTAATTTTGCATATGGTGTATAGATGCCTTGTTTTGCCTTTGAAATCGCTAACTCGTAGGCTATTTGTGCATTTTTATAGTCTTTTGCTGTCTCATAAATGTGTCCGACATTCATACAGATAGAATATTTTTTTGTTGCAAGATTTTCGCTTAAATCAGCTTGATTAACGAGCTGTTTCGCAACCATTTCATCAATTTTTTGCCGCTCTTCAACGTTAACATATAAATTTTTAATCATTTCGTTTCTTGCATTTATTGTAAGAATAGTTGTAAAAATACAGGCAATAACAATTGAAATTAATATTGTTCTGCCATATTCCAATACAATTTGAGTAATTTTTTTTTCTTTTTGCTCTTTTCTTTTTTCCTTAATCATTTAATTCCTGCAAAGAAACCGAGTCGGCATCGGTTAGCTTTCCTAAATCTTCATAAATTTCATTTATCATTTTTTTATTACATAACTCAAAAGATGTAGTGATTTTGCTTTTGTTAGGATTTTCTATTAATTTTTTAGAGGAAAAATCTCTCATATCATCAACTTTGGAAACAATGTAGTCATATATTTTTTTAACATCTTCCCCATTACAATAAACAGATATTTTAAATCTCTTAGCAGCTTTACCGCTCTTTGGAAGAAATTGACGTTCAAAAACTCTTATTAGGGTTAATACAGCAACGCTTATAATTGTTGAAACTATTGCAACGTCATACATCCCAGCCCCGCAAGCCATACCGATGCTTGCGGCAATCCATAATGTTGCGGCAGTTGTCAAGCCAAACACCATAGGTCCATTGCGAAGTACGGTGCCAGCGCCAATAAAACCAATTCCTGTAACAATTTGTGCTGCAATACGAGCGGTATCTCTTACTCCGGTTGCTTGATCAATAATTACATTGTCGCCTTGTGCAAAAGTTGGGAATCCGTATATAGAAAGCAAAGTAAAAATACAAGCACCCAAGCAAACAAGAATATGAGTTCTTAATCCTGCGTACTTATTTGTCAGTTCTCTTTCAAGTCCAAGTGCAAAGCCCATTACTAATGCGAGTAACAATCGGGTTGCAAATTCAATATTTATAAATTCCATTATTCTCTCCCTTATATTAGGCATGATACACTATTTAGAGCTAAAATACAATATTGATATTATTTACATAGATTTAAAAAAATAGTATAATTCTACTATGAGTACTGAATTAAAGACTATAAAAGAGGAACTTGAGGAGCGCGAATTTTCATTCTTGAGTCCTTATGCAACAAAAAGTAAAGAGACCAAAGGGCGTAAAAGACCACGAAATGATAAATATGAGATAAGAACAGAATTTCAACGGGACAGAGATAAGATTCTGCACTCGAAGTCATTTAGACGTTTAAAACATAAAACCCAAGTGTTTCTTTCTCCATACAATGATCACTTTAGGACAAGATTAACGCATACGCTAGAAGTTGCACAAATAGCAAGAACAATTGCGAGGGCGCTTAGATTAAATGAGGACTTAACAGAAGCTATTTCTTTGGGGCACGATTTGGGGCATACAGCATTTGGGCATTGCGGAGAATCTACTTTAAACGAACTACTGCCTAACGGTTTTCATCATAATCTTCAAAGCGTTAGAGTTGTGGAGGTTTTGGAGGATATGAATTTGTGTCAAGAAACAGTAGACGGTATTTTGACACATACTTGGGGCTATAAACCCAAAACCCCTGAGGCTCAAGTTGTACAATATGCTGATAAAATAGCATACATAAACCACGATATAGAAGATTCGGTTCGAGCAGGAATAATTTCTGAGGGTGATTTGCCGGAAGATTGTATTTCGTATTTTTCATCAAATCAATCTAATAGGCTGGCTAAAATGATTACAGATGTTATTGCAAATTCGCAGAATAAAGCTCAGGTTAAAATGTCAGAGGAAGGCTGGCATTATGTTACAAAATTAAGAGACTGGATGTTTAGTAATGTTTATTTGGATCCTATAGCAAAAGCAGAAGAGAAAAAAGCAAAGAATATAATAAAATCTCTTTATGAGTATTACACAGACATGCTTCAGCCTTACTATAAAGAAGATGAAATTCCTCAAATTGTAACTGATTATATTTCCGGCATGACAGATCAGTATGCAATAAGAAGATATTTGGATTTATTTATCCCAATGCCATTAGCTGAACACGCAAATGACGATGCTTTATTGAAAAAGGCTATTGAGACAAAATGAAATTGATAAAATACAGTGTGCGCACAGGTAAAGAAAATATGCAAATTGATTCGGATTTGTTGGAGTCAGCTATTCAAAAATCTGCTGCCGAACCGATTTTTAGACTATACGGCTGGGCGCCAAAGTGTATTTCTTTGGGGCGTAATCAAAAAGGAGATTTTCTGGATGGGAAAATTGATTTTGTGAGACGTTTAACCGGCGGGAGAGCATTATTACATGATGATGAAGTTACATATAGCTATATAACACCGGCTTCTATTATTCCAAATGGAGAAACTATTACAGAGTCTTATAAATATATTTCAGGAATTTTGATAGATTTTTTTAAAACATTGGGAGTTCGTTTAAATTTTGGTGAAAATAAAAAAGTATCGACACATTTTGATTATTGCATGCTCCTTTCAACAGGAGCAGATGTATGCTTTGAAGATAAAAAAATTATTGGCTCGGCTCAGTTTAGAAAAAACGGATATATATTGCAGCACGGATCAATATTATTCGGGTATGATAAAGCTCTTCTTGAAAAACTTTTTAACGAAGAAGTCAAGGGCATTACTACAGTAAAGGAAATTTTACCGGAATTATCAAAAGAAGAGTTTGTACAAAAGCTGGAAAGCTATATAGAACAATTCTAAAACTTGCTTAATATCGCTTAATACTTTGACATTAAAGGCATTTTGGGGTTTAATGGAGAGAGACATGTCGGGAAGAGATTCAAGATTTAATCTTGAAAACAGAAGGGATTAGATGTACATAAAACAACTGGAAGTTGATAACTTCAAATCGTTTGCAAACAAAGTCGAAATACCAATGCTGAAAGGATTTACTACTATTTCAGGACCAAACGGCTCGGGAAAAAGTACAATCATAGACAGCATCCTTTTTGCGCTTGGGCTGTCAACAAGCCGAACCCTTCGTGCCGAAAAACTTTTTCATTTAATATCAACTTATAATAAAAGAAATGAAGCTTTTGTAAAAGTAACCTTTGGAGATGCGGAAGAAGGCGATTTTTCAGTAGCCAGAAAAATACGTAAAACTCCTCAAGGGCAGTTTATAAGTGTGTATTACATAGATGACAAAGTGGTTAATTTGTCTGATATTCATACAAAACTTGAAAAACATAATATTACTCCGAATAGTTATAATGTTGTGATGCAAGGTGACGTGACAAGTATAACAAGTTGTACTCCGACCGAAAGGCGAAAAGTTATTGATGAAATTGCAGGAGTTGCAGATTTTGACCGTCGTATAGAACAAGCAACGAACGAACTTGATACCGTTGAAAAACGTGTTGTTAATTCAACTCTTATTTTAAACGAGGTTAATGCCCGCTTAGAACAATTAAAAGAGGAAAAAGAAGTTGCTCTTAAATACCAGAAGTTAAAAGAAGAAAAGACCTCTTTGGAAAGCCAAATCAATACTGTAAAATTCTTTGATTTGAAACGTAATCTTGAAATGGCTCACGAAAATATTTTAGAATCGACAAAGAAGAAAAAAGAAGAGGAAATTAAATCAAAAGACCTTGAGGAACGTTTAAAAATTATAAAAGAAAAATATGAGGAACTTTCTGCCACAATCAAAGAGAAGGGTGAGGCCCGTCAAATAGAATTAAAGCAGCAAGCAGAAGAAATAAAAGGTTCAATATCAAGGAAAAATTCATCAATAGCTTTTGCTGATAAACAAATTCAAGATAATTTAAAAACAATTGAAAATACTAAAAACGGTATAGATGTACAAGAAGGAAAAATTAAAGATTCTGAATTGAAAATTTCGATGAAGCAAGATGAAATAAAATCAATTGATAAAAATATTGATGAACAAAAAGCAAAGCTTCAGAAAATTCTTGAAGACATGTCCGGTTTAAATGAAACTGCTGAAAAACATATTGAAAAGAGAAATTCTCTTAGAAAAGAATTAGAAACACTTCAAGATAGCGAAACAAAGCTTATACAAAAGCAAGCTCCAATGGAAGCTGAACTTTCAACAAAGAAAAAATTACTGGAAGAAGCAAGGGGTAAACTAGCGGAATTGGAAGAATTTAAGGCTAATTTTACCGAAACAAAATCTTCCAAAGAGCTTTTGATAGAACAGCTTGGAAAAGAACTTGACGATTTTAAAATTATTCTTAAAAATACATTAAATGATTTGGATAAAACTAAGAATACAATCTCAGACATGGACTACGACCTTCAAGCAGCACGTAACAAGATATACCAGCTTGAGGCAGCTAAGCAAGCGAACGAAGAAGCTAACCTCGGACGTGCGGTTGATACAATTGTAAGTGCAAATGTAAGGGGTGTTCACGCTCCCCTGATGAAGCTTGGTAACGTAGATGAAGAATATTCTACCGCTATGGAAATAGCTGTGGGCGGTAGAATGGCTCATATTGTTGTTGATGATGAACACGTAGCCTCAACCTGTATTGAAATATTAAAGTCTTCTAATGCAGGCAGAGCAACGTTTGTGCCTTTAAATAAAATTGTGAAATGCCCCAAAAGTTTAAATTTACCAAAAGATAAAGGTGTAATAGATTTTGCAATAAACCTTATAGATTTTGATGACGAATATCTGAATGCATTCTATTATGCAGTGGGTGAGACACTTGTTGTTGAAGACCGTGAGGCTGCAAATAAACTTATAGGCAAATATCGAATGGTGACTCTTTCAGGGGATTTATTCGAAAAATCAGGTTCGATTACAGGCGGTTCAGTAAGAAAAACAGGACTTAAATTTGCTCAAAATTCTGATAGTGAAATAGATTCTTACAAAAATAAATTAAGAGAGCTGGAAACTGAGCACGCTTCTCTTATCAAGAAACGTTCTGATCTTGAAAATAAGATGGAAGATATTAGGGGAAAATATTCATCTTCAACAACTGAATATAACAAAGCAAAATTAGAGCTTGCAAATTTGGAAACAAGTTTCAATAACACTCAATCAAATATTGATGAAAAGCAGAGTTTTATAAAAACATCAGAACCCGAAATTTTAAATCTTGAAAAATCTTTGGATAAAATTGAAGAAGAACATATTACAATTTCAGAAAAAATGACTGATTTACAAACTTCAATTCAAGAAGTTGAAAAACTTTTGAGTGATTCAGACTTAAAAGATTTAAAAGAAAAAACTGCAGGTGTTGAAGCTGAGATTAAGAGGTATGAAAAAAATAAAGCTGATGCAAATAATGAAATAGAAGGTTTGCACCAAAGAATTGATTTTATCAAAACTACAATAAAAACTCATAATGATACAATTTCGCGTTCGTTGGAAACAAACAGAGAACTTGCCCTAGATAAAGCAAAGTATCAAGAAGAAATAAAAGGTTTGGATGTAAAGCTTGAAGAGTTAGAAGCTCAAATTAAAGAAATTAATGACAAATTAGGAGAACTTCTTAAACAAAGAGATGAAATAAATAATGATTTGATAAATATTGAAACGCAACGAAATCTCACAAATGCAGAGATTGATAAAATTGCGGAGCAAATAGAATCTTTTAAAGCAAGAAGGAAAGAGCTTGAACCGCAAATAGAGGAAACAAGAAACATTCTTGCAGACGCTGGTGTGAATGTAAATGAACTTGAACCGGTTGAAATGTCAATTGAAGAAATTACAAATAAAATTCAACGTCTTCAAAAACGTATGGATGATTTGGGCGCAGTAAATATGAAAGCACTCGAAGATTACGAGGCAGTTTCGGCTCGGCAAGAAGAATTACAAACACAAATAGAGACTCTATCAAGAGAACGCGAACAGATATTGGAGCGAATGAAGGGCTATGAGGATTTGAAGAAAGAAACATTC
>CADCNZ010000161.1 GCA_902802935.1 uncultured bacterium
GATGCATTTGCAATATCCATGCCGGTTAATCTGGAAATCATTGTTTGATATTCATATATAACTTGCAGAGTACCCTGCGATATTTCAGGCTGATATGGTGTATAAGCCGTTAAAAATGCAAATCTTTGTGCAATGTAATTTATTGCAGCAGGCACAAATTTATTATAAACACCTCCGCCTACAAAATTTACATATTCCGTTTTATTTTTCTTTGCTAATTCTTTAATTTTCTTTTGAGCTTCAAGTTCACTCAACGGATTTTGCAAATCAAATTTATCAATTTTAACCGGTATTTGTTTATATAAATCATCCAGAGAAGAACAATTTATAGATTTTAGCATTTCTTCTCTTATAGCTTCTGTATGTGATATAAAATTTTTCATTATTCTACTTCTTCTTTATAATCTGAATAGTCTAGCAGGTCAGCAAACTCGACTTGGTCGGCATTTGATTCTATTTTTATAAGCCATTTGTCTGCATAGTTTTCATCATTTAGCAATTCGGGAGAATTCACAATATCTTCATTTACAGCTATAACCTTACCTGAAATAGGCATATATATTTCAGATGCTGCTTTCACAGATTCAATTGTTGCAAATACTTCATTTTTTGAAAAAGTTGAATCAATTTCTGGTAACTCTACAAAAACTATATCTCCTAATTGATTTATAGCATAATCAGTAATACCAACATCATAAGCACTGTCTTTTTCTAACACATATTCATGTGTTTTTGTACATAGCATACTTTCATCCATTAAATTATTCTCCTATTCCTATATATCTATACCTTATTCCTTTTCTTAACAAATGGTCTGTCTACAATTTCAGCGTTATAGAATTTGTCCCTTATCATAACTTGAACATTAGAACCTATTGTTAAACCTAAGTCATTTTTTAAATAAGCTAAAGCAATATTATCACCTCTCATCGGTGATATTCCGCCACTTGTTATTGTACCGATTTTGTTATTGTTATAATACACGTCATAACCATGCCTTGCAATACCTTTATCAAGCATTTTTAAGCCAAACAGCTTCTTATCAACACCATTTTGCAATTGTCTCATAATAACATCTTTACCATTATAATTTTCTTTTTTATCTTTTGAAACAGACCATGATAAACCTGCTTCTATCGGAGTAGTATTTTCGTCTAAATCATTTCCATATAAATGTAAAGAAGCTTCTAATCTAAGAGTATCTCTTGCACCTAGACCAATGGGCATAATGCCGTATGCTTTACCTTCAGATAAAAGTTTATCCCATATACAAGTTATATATTCATTCTTTGCAACTATTTCAACACCATCTTCGCCGGTATATCCGGTTCTTGAAAGTAAAACATTATAACCACAGAAAGTTTCTTCTTTGATTGAGAAAAACGGCGGTAAATTTTTTATACCCATATGAACGATTAAATCGCATGCTTTTGGTCCCTGAACAGCAACCATCGAATAGTTGTGTGATTCATTTCTAATTTCAACATTATAACCGGTTTTAAACAATGACATCCAATTAATATCTTCATCAACCCTTGATGCGTTTGCTATTATGAAATATTTATTATCATGTAACTTATATATAATTAAATCGTCAATCAAACCACCATGCTTATTTGTTAACTGACAATATACAGCTTTTGAATCAGATAATTTTGTCAAATCTTGCGGAACTAAAAAATTTAAAAATTTTAAGGCATCAACACCTTCTACAAAGATTTCACCCATATGCGATACATCAAACAAACCAACATTTTCTCTTACATTTTTGTGTTCTTCTATAATTGATTTATACTGCACAGGCATATCCCAACCTGCAAAATCAACCATTCTTGCACCAAGCTGAACGTGTTTATCATGCAAAAAAGTTTGCTTAGTCATTTAGTATCCCCTTGTAATAATCTCCTCGTTTCATTCCTTTTATATTGTCTATTATAAGCGGGCTACATGTCAAGTAATTTTTACAAAAAAAAAGACAGGATATTTATCCTGTCTTTTTTTATATAACACTTTTAACATAATGCACAAGTGCTATCTAAAGACTTTTTTAATAAGTCTACCTTATCAAGACTTTCCCATGGTACATTTATGTCAGTACGACCGACATGCCCATAAGCAGCCAATTTTTGATAGAATTTACCACCGTTTTTGGCCGGTAGATTCCTTAAATCAAAATTTGAAATTATTGCAGCTGGTCTTAAATCAAAAGTTTTACTAACTAATAAAGATATCTCATCGTCTGAAATTTTTCCTGTTCCGAATGTATCAACAAATATAGAAACAGGTTCTGCTTTTCCGATAGCATATGCTAATTCGATTTCACATTTTTCAGCTAAACCAGAGGCAACTATATTTTTAGCAACATAGCGTGCTGCATAAGCGGCAGATCTGTCTACTTTTGTAGGATCTTTGCCAGAAAAAGCTCCGCCTCCGTGACGAGAATAACCACCATACGTATCAACAATTATTTTTCTTCCAGTTAAACCTGTATCACCTTGCGGACCGCCAACAACAAATCTTCCCGACGGATTTATTAAAATTATTGTTTCAGCGTCAGGCTTTATTGATTCAGTTTCAAAAACATAGTCAATTACATATTTTTTCAAATCATCTCTTATAATAGACTGGATTTTTGTATTATCTGAGAATCCGTTTACCTCAGCAGCGTGTTGTGTAGAAAGCAATACAGTATGAATTCTTGAAGGCTTGCCATCAGCATATTCAACTGTAACCTGAGATTTTCCGTCAGGTCTTAAATAACTTAAAATACCTTCTTTACGCACTTGTGCCAATCTATACGATAATTTATGTGCTAAGCTAATAGGAAGCGGCATAAGTTCAGGAGTTTCATTACAAGCGTAACCAAACATTATACCTTGGTCTCCAGCACCAATATTTTCAGTTTCACTTGTAGAAGTAATTGAAGAATCACTTCTGCTTTCTAATGCCTTGTTCACACCGCCTGCTATGTCTACAGATTGCTCATCTATGCTTGTTAATACGGCGCAAGTTTCTGAATCAAAGCCTCCGCCGGAAGTACCTGTATAACCAATACTTTTAACAGTATTTCTTACAACTTGCGGAATATCTACATAACAATTAGAAGTAATCTCACCGCTAACTAATACCATACCTGTGGTAGCAGTAGTTTCTGCGGCAACGCGGGAATTTGGATCTTTTGTTAAAAATTCATCTAAAATAGCATCTGATATCTGATCACATACTTTGTCGGGGTGTCCTTCTGTTACAGATTCAGAAGTAAACAAAAATTTTTTTGATGTCATAATTTGTCTCCTTAATTTATATCCTTACCGGTAAGGTTTTTAATTCCAACCCGGTACACATACTGTCGACATTCTAGTACAAACTTAGTGAAAAATCAAGGAATATGCTAGGATTTTAATATGCTACTATTCTAAAAAAGATTTATATTTGTCTTCCGAAAGAGATTGTGATTTTGGAAGACAATCTACTCCTAAGTTTTTTGCAATTATTCTTATTGCTGAGGATGAAGAAATAATAATAATTTTTGTTTTATAATATTTCGGAAGTAGTTTTACTTGTTCAACCAGCCATTCCCCTGCATACTTTGGAGCATAATCACACTCCATCTGTAAATCAGTTAATATTGCATCATATGGCTGTATATTATTTTCCAAAACTTTTTCATAAGCAGAGGTTGCACTGTCTGCCATATCAATATTTACATCTTCACCATACAAATTTTTTAATATTTTATAATGAAAATTTCGCCAGCTTGAAACATCATCAACAACTAAAACATTTATCATTTCCTTAAAACTTCCGCCCCATCTAAATACACAAACTCAGGAACAAAATTTTCACCACAATTCACTACTATAAGAACTCGCAAGCACTTAGACAAACTGTTTGGAACATCCAGCTCATGAAAACACATCATAGCGACATCCTTCCATTTTAAGTTTATTCTTGCATATTTTGCTGGAAAATCAGCATTTAAATCATTTGTAAGTGTAAATATGGCGTGAGAAATCGAATCTGTTTCTATGTTATTCCTCTTTACTAATTCTTTAAGCAATTTTATTGTAGCACTGCCTATTGCTTCCGGAGTATTATCTTCAACTGTAATCGCTCCTCTGATACCTTTTGTTACCAAAATTTTACCTCCTCGTTTAAATAAAACAGCGCAGCTAAAGTAGAACTTGTGATTGCGTACCCTAAACGTTCTTTTTCATTCA
>CADCNZ010000162.1 GCA_902802935.1 uncultured bacterium
AAGAACTTGATTCTCGTATAATCGCAATAACCGAAAACGTAAAAGCTAACTTCGACAAGATTGCCAAGCTAGAAGAAACAATCTCTGAGCAGCAAAAAACCATCGAAGAGCTTAAGGCTCAAAACGAAATCTATGAAAAGCAGTTTGAGTTAATGGAAAAACGCCTCTCGAAATTGGAAAAGAAATCCAAGTAAGGGGTTTATTAATGGAAAATTGAAAATGGAAAATTTAAAATAATTTTAATATTTTCAAACAAACAGGCGGTGGACTTGTCCACCGCCTGTTTGTTTTTGTATAAATTTAACTAAAAACACTGACATTTTTTTGATGGTGATTCAGATGTACTTTATCGTCACCAAAAATTTTTGGAGGTTCTTGTTGTGGTGTATATGCCAAGCTTGCACCGACATTATGCCCGTCATTGTGTTTTACTTTTCCGATAGCTCCAATTGCTCCTGTTGCATCGTGTCCTGCCATGGTATTTTCCTTTCTTTTTATACTTAAATATCTCTTATGTATATATAAAGTATTTACAATTTTAAAAATTGACTTTTTTGAAAGGACATGTTTACAAAAGTTTACAAAGAGCTCAAAAAGCTATTTTTATTAACGCTTATAGCTAAATTTTCTCTATTATCCCTGCTATAATACGTTGATAATTTCATAGATATCCATTTTTTCTGATTTTCCGCGGATTTCCACATCAGAAATTTTGTTTACTTCTACAATATCTTTAGAAGCATCATAAGTGGATGAGCTAATTAGTATCTTAGTTTTGTATGTTTTATTATAACTTTCCAGTCTGCTCGCAAGGTTGACCGTATCGCCAATAACAGTGTATTCCATTCGTTTTTCAGAACCGATATTTCCTACAAAGACTTCGCCTGTATTTACACCAACTCCTATTTGAATACTTGGTTTCCCCTCGTTTAACCATTTTTTATCTAATTCTTCAACTTTTTTAAGCATCTCAAAACCACATTTAACCGCGTTTTTAGCGTGATTTTCATCTTGAATAGGTTCTCCAAAAACCGCCATTACGGCATCTCCGATAAATTTATTAATAATACCGTTGTATTTAGAGACAATAGGTTCCATCTCTGAGAAATATTCGTTCAGAAGTTCAGAAACCTGAGGTGCGGTCATTTTTTCCGACAGAGCAGTAAACCCTCTTATATCTGAAAAAAGAACTGTTACTGTTGCCTTTTTACCGCCCAAGCCCAAATTGTCAATGTTTTTGAGAACATTTTTCATAACATCTTCGGACATATATTTTCCCATTGCAGATTCAACTTTTTCCTTGTTGCGGTTTTCTATAAAATAATTATATATATATCCGATAATCATTGTAATAACAAACATTACAACAGGAGTAATAACATTTATTATGACGCAGTTGTAAAAACAAGCTATACTTGCCATAAAATATAAAAACATTACAAAAATTGAATATGTAACAGCCTTAAAGAGCCGATGGCTTTTTATTGTATAAAATACAAAAAGCATTCCTAAAATTGTAACTAAAGTATTGAACCATTTAGGTAAGACAGTTAAAAAATCATTATGCACCAGATTATCTACAGCAGTAGCTTGAATATCTACTCCGGGGTGCAGAATAGATACCGGTGTGTTTTTATTATCATTCAATCCTGGTGCTGCAGTGACATTTCCGCCAATCAGTATGACTTTATTTTTAAATGTTTCAGGATTTATTTTTGGTTTTTTGTTGTTTTTGATTTCTTCATAAGATGTAATTATGTCTGTTACAGAAAATTTCTTGTGTGAAAAACCGTCATCATTGAGTTTATAAAATTTTAGAGGAGTATACATAAGATATTCTTTTGTAATTTGCTTAATCTTATAATCAAGCGTCGGAAATTCAATATAATCCTTGTTAACTATTACATGAGGATTTTTATTTGAAATCAAAAAGCTCTTCATTGCAGTAGAAGGGAAAAATGCTCCGTTATGCATAATAAAATAAGAATGGTTTCTATATATCTCATCATGTGTGTATAAGTTGAAAAAATTATCTATAAACCCGGGTAATATATCGACAAATCCGACATTCTCTACAACTTTAATTAAATCACTAAATAACGGTCTGAAGCTTGTATATGCATTGGCTAATTTTAGATTTGATTCAACATCTACAGCATATTTTTTTGTAAAAATTTGATTATATTCTTTTTCTGCTTCATAGTCATTCCAGTGCTCAATATCAAAAGAAAATGAATTTATTAAATTTTTGCTTTTTTTAATTGAATCAAAAAACTTTTTATCTGACTCGGGATTATCAATATCCGGCGCTGCTACAAGAAAGTCATATATAATAGCTTTAGGTTGTGTATATTCAGAAAAGTAGTCAAATATTTTACACCAGTTTTCTCTTTTCCAAGGCCAACGGTATTTTTCAACTGTTTTATCATCTACAACTACAAGTACAATATCATCATGTCCGTAGACATTTTTATTGCGGTCAAACGGGAGTTTTTCTGTTAAAACGTACTTTGTCATAAAGTCATAAGCTTTCGGTTCTGCAAAAGTATAGGTTACAAAGTAGACAAATGATAGTAAAAGTAAGATAATAATACCAAAGAAAGAGTATTTAAGTTTTTTCATAGAAAATCCCGCCATAATAACACTTTATTATTTATGATATAATGAAACGGGGAAAAAGGATACATACAAATGAGTGAAAATTTTATACAAATGATTGGGGAATCAAAAATTTATCCCATATTGAGATCAAATGATGCAGACAAAATAATTGATACGTCCAAAGCACTTGTAGAAGGCGGTATCAAAATTTTGGAAATAACTGTTGAACATCCGCAAGCATATAGAGCCATAGAAGAAGTTTCCAAATTCGCTCACGTTTGTGCCGGTGGAATCATAACATCGATGCAAGCGGATGCAGCGTTTCAGTCCGGAGCGGAAATGTTTTCTTCTCCTATTTTTCAAATGAGTTTAATAAAGATTTCTAAGAACAAGCACGTACCTTTTATAGCGGGTGCCACAACGGCAAACGAAGCATACGAGGCTTGGAAATCCAGAATACCTTTGATAAAATTATTCCCGACTCAAGCAATGGGCGGTGTGCAATATATCAATGATATTTTAAGACAAATGCCATTTTTGAATCTTATGCCAATGGGCAATATAAAACTTAATGAAGTAATTAATTATTTAAAATCAGGAGCTATAGCGGTTGGCGTAGGAAGAGATTTCTATCAGGGTTTTGAGCATAAAGAAATAACATTGAGAACACGTGAAATACTGAGACAAATTAAGGAATATAAAGCATGGAGCAGCAAAAAATAGATATTGCTATAATAGGGGAGTGTTTAATTGAACTGTCATCCAACGGAACACTGGCACAAAGCTCTACTTTAAATAAATATTTTGGCGGAGATACCGTTACAACTGCTGTCGCAATTGCAAGATTGGGCGGAAGTGTAACATATTTGACAAAAGTTGGTAATGACGGATTTAGCGAATTTATAATCTCAAGTCTTCAAAAGGAAAATATTGACACTTCACTTATTAAAACGAATGATGAACAAAATGGTATGTACATAGTTTCAAAAGCACAAGATAAGAAGGAAATCCTGTATTACAAAAGAAAAACCGCAGCAACAAAACTATCTATTGACGATATTTCAGAGGATTGTATAAAAAATATAAAATTACTTTATACGACCGGTGTTGTTCAATCATTGAGTGCAAGTTCAAGAGAATTGGTTCGTGAAAGTTTCCGTATGGCAAAAGAAAATGATGTATTAACGGCATACGATCCTAATTATTCATCTTGTTTTATGAATTCTACTGATACAAAAGAATTCTTGGAAGAAATAGTTGAATATACAGATATTATATTTTTAAGCCTTAAAGGCGATGCGGTAAGGCTTTATGAAATGGATTCAGTTGACAAAATAATGAAATATTTTTGGGACAAAGGGGTAAAAATGGTTGTTATAAAATCACATATTGACAACGGATATTACCTCGGATACAAAGGAGAAATTAATTTTACAGAGTTTTATAATTCGTCTAAAGCTATTGATACAACAGCTTCCGGTGATGTGTTTAACGGCGGATTCTTGTATGCGATTACCACAGGACATACACCAATCGATGCCATGAAATTTGCTTCTGTTGTATCAGGACTGCAAACCCAAAATTATGGAGCAATTCAATCTATTCCTTATATGAAAAATGTTATGGAGAACGCTTGATGACCAAGTATGTTGTATCAGGATATATTGGTTTTGATAACTTTGGTGATGAAGCGATTGCTCATGTGCTTGCGGAAAAATTAAAAAAAGAAGGCGCAGAAAAAGTTACATTTATATCCTCAAATCCTGAAAAAACAAAATTAATTCATGGTGTTGATTCTTGCGGTATGCTGAAATTTTTTAAACCGATAAAAGAAACGGATATTCTAATTTCAGGCGGAGGAAGTCTTTTACAAGATGTAACAAGTTTTAAAAGCCTTTTATATTATTTAATTGTAATTTTTACTGCCCTTTTTTTAGGGAAAAAAGTTGAAATTTTTGCTCAGGGCATTGGCCCAATAAAATCTTTTTGGGGCAGAATTTTAACAAAAATGGCTCTAAAACTTGCCTCTAAAATAACCGTTAGAGATACAAAATCACAAGAGCTTCTAAATAGTTGGAATATTCAATCAGAGCTTGTTCAAGATCCTAGATTTTCAATAGAAATATGCCCCAAAAATCAAAAAGGAATTGTCGGTATTCAACTCAGAAATTTTGAGGGAGTTGATTCAAAATTTTTGGAAAAACTTGCGAATGAAGTGAAAACTAATTTTTCTGATAAAAAGATAGAAATATTGTCGCTTCAAGATAGCATTGATTTAAAAGTGTGTGAACGTTTTAAAGAAATTTTGGAGCAAAAAGGGCTAAATTCAGTGGTTTACAATAATCTCTCAATAAATGAAGTATTGGAAAAAATCTCTGATTTGGAATATTTAATTTCGATGAGATTTCATGCCAATGTTGTCGGAATAAAGGCAGGAGTAAAAACTCTTGCGATATGTTATGATCCAAAAGTCGAAAAATTGGCTGATGAATATAAATTGCCTTGTATAAACCTGAGTGATAACGATTTTTCAAATGAGTTTAAAAAATTATTTAAATAAAAAACTCTGAGCTTTTGCTCAGAGTTTTTTATTTTTAATTTGAATCAAAACTATCTTAATCTAACAGTTACAGATTTAGCTTTTTGAGTATATTCAAGTTTGTCTTCTCTTGACAACCAGCCTAAACCCATTTCTGTAAAGTTATCATTTAAGCTTAAATCTTTTTTCATCTTGCTGATAGAAACTTCGCCTTTATTAGAAAGGTAGTTGTAAATTTGACCTGCAGATTCAATAATTTGTTCTTGAATGCCCATTTTTTCGCTAGCTTTTACCATTTTGTAATTCTCCTTTCGGTATTGTGTGTGTTGTAAAATAGCTTACTCGTTTATTCTATAAAAAATGTCGAATTTTTGCAAGGGGCTTAACCAATGTTTATGATAAAATAGTCTATAAGGAGTATGTTATTAAATTGTTCTAATTCCGTTTTTCGGGAAAATTTGTTAATAAACAAGTATATTGATTTAGTCTCAAATGGTGTAAAAACCTCTGAGATACTGTTTCTTGTGCAAAATTCGACAATAAAAAATAAATATTCCAATTTAATTTTAGACAATATAAAAAATGATGCGATAGAAAAATTAAATATATATGGTTTTTATTCTTTGGTAAGAAATACACTGGCAGAGAATTGGTGTTTTATAGAAAATTCCATAGCAGGCGAAAAGACATTCATTACTCCTAATTTGATTGGTTTAGAAGTAACTCAATTTATACTAAAAGATATTTTGAAAGAAATTGATGTTAAAGGCTATAATTCAAAACAATCACTAATGCATCAAATTTTTCGGAGATATTCTTTAATTGTCCAAAATAACTTGTCTAATGAAGATGTAAAAGAACGTGCCAAAATTTTGAAAGAATCTTTTGCCGAAGATGCAGAACAAATAATTAAGAAATTACTTACTTCTACGTTAAAATTGCGAAGTCTTGATTATTTGCGACAAACATTAGTGTTTAATCATGTTTATAAAAACACTGATTATTTTAAAAATATTAAATATCTATTGATAGATGATGCAGACGAAATAACTCCGGTTTGTTTTGATTTCGTAAAATTTCTTAAACCGCAAATAAAAGAGTGGTTAATTTGTTTTGATTCTTTAGGCTCAAGCCGATGTGGTTATCTCAGTGCGGATACTTCTATAGAAAGCAAGTTAAAAGAGCTGTTTAATGAAGATGTAAAAACAATAGCAAAAGATAATAATATATCTGAGATTAATGCTGAGCGAATTTTTGCAAACATAGTTGAAAATAAAAAAGAGGCATTAGAACATTTTCAAATGGCTTCATTATCCAAACGTGCAGAAATATTAGATTTGGCGATAGAAAAGGTTCAAGAACTTTTTGCAAATGATGTAAAACCAAGTGAAATTGTCATTATAACTCCGCTTCAAGATGACATGTTGAAATTTACGCTAAAAGAAAAGATGGATAAAAAATGTAATCTTATGTTTTTATCCGGAAGTGAAAAACTTGCAAGTAATCCGCTTGTAAAAGCAAGTTTAAATATTTTGAAATTGATGCTTGGAATTGATATTTCTGAAATGGATTTAAGAAGCATAATTTCTGATTATGCAGGTATTCCTTTAAAATATGCAAAAGAATTGCTTGAAATTTATAAGACAACGGGACAACTGCCCGAAGAAATTTCCGGCTATAATGAAAAATATCAAAAATTTTATGCGGCTTTAAAAGAAGTTGGTTCAAAAAATATAAAACTTTCTCAAAAGGTTTTGGAGATGTTTTATAAGGTTGTAGAATATGTTTCAGATGATAAAATTAATAAATTTAATTTTTTTATCAAAGAATTGAAAGATTTTGAAACAGTTCTTGGTTCAGAAACAGTACTTTCAAGAGCAGAAGAAATTATTACGCAATTTGAGAATTCTATTATTTCCGAAAATCCAAGTTCTGTATTAGAAATAAAAAATGATGACCTTGTTATTGCGACACCGCAAAAAATAATAGATAATAAAATATTTTCAAAATATCAAATATGGCTTGATGTTTCACATCCGGACTGGGTTAAAACGGATACAGGTCCTTTGTATAATTCTTGGGTCATGCAGGCAGATTGGTCTAAGGAAGAATATACTGTAGAAGATGACATATATTTATCAAAGCAGAAAATAGCAAGAATATTGCGAAAATTATTTTTGCTTTGCAAAGAAAAAGTATTTGCCTATTCAAGTTTATTTGATCCGGCAGGCGTTGAAAATATAGGCGGAATTGAAAAATATTTGGAAATAAATGCGGATACAAAAAAACAAACAGAAAGAAAGTTTAATATTGTTCCGCGAGAAGATCAGAAACCGGTTTTGACTTTCAATAAAGGTTCTATGGCTATTTCTGCAGTACCTGGCGCAGGTAAAACAACTATTTTATTGGCTTTAATTATAAAGCTTATGGATAGTGGGGTTAATCCTGAGAATATTTTTGTACTTACATATATGGATTCAGCGGCTCGTAATTTTAGAGAAAGAATCAAAAACATATGTTCTAATACAACAAAACTTCCTAATATAAGTACTATTCACGGTTTAGCATTAAAAATTATAAAAGAAAATTCAAACTTTGAAAGATTAAATTTATCCTCCGATTTTGAAATCTGTGATGATACTCAACGAATGCGGATAATAAAAAAAATATCAGGTAAAAATACCAAAACGGATATTGATGATTTTGAGCGGGCAATTTCAATCTTAAAACTTCAAGAAGGCAATATAGAAACTCCTTCAACAGATAAAAAAATTGAAAAGTTCAAAACTTTTTATAAATCTTATCAAGCAGAACTTAGAGAGATGAATATGATTGACTATGACGATATTCTTATTCTTTCGGTTAAATTACTTGAAAAAAATCCTGATATATTAGAATATTATCAAAGAATATGCGAGTACTTGATAGAAGATGAAGCTCAAGATTCCTCGGCTGTACAGCAACAACTTTTAAAGTTATTAAGCGGCAAGAATAAAAATCTTATAAGATGCGGTGATATAAACCAAGCCATAACAACAACATTCTCAAATGCAGATGTTGAAGGATTTAGAAATTTTATAAAATCTGCAGATAAAATAGTGGAAATGAATTGTTCCCAAAGGTGTACTCAAGATGTAATGAACTTGGCTAATAAGCTTGTTGATTGGGGAGATAATATTTTACCTAAGGCATTTTTCAAAAGTCATATGCAAGGTGTAGAGGGAAAAAATCCACAACAACCTAATGCTGTTTTTGCCAATGTTTTTGAGAATCAATTTGCTGAAAGAAACTTTGTCCTGAAAGAAATTAAAAACATTTTGACAAGAAAAAAAGATGCAACAATCGGCATTCTTCTAAGAGGTAATTATCAAGTTGCTTCTTGGACGAATTTTATTAATGATGCAGGTTTTAAAACAATAACAAGAAGTGAATCCTTGGGGCAAAAAGGAGTTTTTAATACAATATTTTCTATTTTAAAATTTATACAATCTCCTTTTGATAATGAAATTTTGGCTTCAACATATGAAAAACTTGCTGAATACGGTTTTTACAAACAGCGTTTACAAGTAGAAATAAGAGCTTCGGAAAAACCTTTTATCCAAAAAGATATTGATAATATAGAATCTGCAGGACTTGTTCAATTTTTGTGGGATATGCAGTATTGGCTAAATTCTTCAACCTTGCCTCTGGAAGAATTAGTAATTAGAATAGGACTTTTTTATTATACAAGTAACATAGAAAAATCAAATGTTTATCTGATTGCGATATTAGTAAAAAGGCTGAATACATCAGGCAATTTGGACTTGACATTACAGCGTTTGGAAGAACTTTCAAAAAGAAATAATTTGAGCGGCTTTAAATTTTTCTCAGAAGAGGAAGACAAAGAAGCTATGAAAGGAAAAGTACAAATTATGACATTACATAAGTCAAAGGGTGATGAATTTGAATATGTATTTTTACCTGAAATGTCAGAAAAAAGTCTGCCGATTGACGTTAATTCTGTCAAATTGAAATCTTCTACATTGTTTATGGAAGAGGTTAAATCTTTTAACCCTTCTTATGTGCACAAATCAGAGACCGAATTAAAAGAATTTAACTCGGAAGAAAGTTTGCGTCTATTATATGTTGCAATAACAAGAGCACAAAGAAAGCTGTACATAACAACATCATCAAAATCAAAGTCCTTTGGCAAAGACATTTCCCAAGAACCAAGTGTAATTTTTGACAATGTTTTAAACAAGTAGTTGTATAGAATTAACAAGTAATGATAAATTTTCTTGTTTTATTGCTTCGTCAATTATGTTTTTGAAACTTTTATCGGCATCTTTTTTAATATCGGAAGGTATTTTGATATCGTCATTTGTTTTTGTTTCAACAAATCCTCTATTTTCTGCTAAAAATTTTTTATATTGCTCAATTATAAATATTTCATTCTTATCAAATTCGAACTGTTCATTGAGAAAATATTTCATATCTTTAGGGAAAAGTTCAATGAATTTTAGTAAGAAATCGACTTCCGAAGTATTATTTTCTTCATCATATTTTTGACCAAAACAAGGATTATTTATAATTTTTTGAGTATCTTGTGATTTCAAATATAATGCCCATAATAAGCATCCTATATAAAAGCCCAAGTTGTTTTTGTATATTTCTAATATTTTTTTATAATATTGTCTGAATTTGATTTTTTTTTGTGACAAATTTTTAAACCTGTTTATATCCAAATATAAATATTCAACAGTACCTTGAAAAGCAAGTACATATGGTGCAAATCCTGGATCAAATTCTAAACCTTTTGTCATAATGTCTCCTATTTTATGTCTTTACATATTGTTTCAACAATTTTATCAGCTGAAATATTTAAGCAATCTAAAGATTCACAAGTGGTTTGACGTTTTTCCCACAAACAGGGTCTTAGCGGACAATTACAGTCAGCCTTTATCGGTATGATTTTATTGTTGTTCGGAATAAGTTTTTTGTCATCAGTGGAACCGAAAATTACATATGTTTTAACTCCAAGAGCAACACCGATATGTAAAGGTGCAGAATCGGAACATAAAAAAATCTCTGCACTTGATATTAGTTCTGCCAATTCTTTTAGATTTTTTGTTTTTCCAAACATATTAGTATATTTTTCAGGCTTTACACTGTTTATAATTGTATTAATTGTATCTTTGTCATCAGGTCCGCCTGCCAAAATAACTTCTTTGCCTCTATCAGCCAGTTTATCTATTACTTCTGCCCATGTTTCAGCGGGTATAGTTTTAATCATACCTTTTTTGACGCTAAGCAAACTTACTCCGGGGTGGATTAAAATACTATTAGGTCTTGTGGGCCTCTTATTTATGTCTATTTGAGGCAATTCAGTTTTATTGCCTGTAATATTTTCAATTAATGAGTGATACATGCTTGCAGCATATTGCTTCTTGTTTAATGTAACGGCATCTGTTAAAAGCAAATTGCTTATTCTGCCGGTGTTATATCCGTATCGTTTTTTTATAAAAGTTAAAAACAAGAATAACGCAATAAATTTATTTGAACCGGATGAAATTACCATATCAAATTTATTTGTCCAAATTTTAAAGAGCAATTTTATAAGCGCAAAATATTTGCCCTTACCTTTTATATCTGTAAAAAGCATTTCATCAATAATATTCGTGAGTTCTGAAATCCCTTTGCTTCTCGGCTCTAAAGCCAATGCAATATGAGCAGACGGAAATTCTTTTTTTATAGAAATTATAGTTGGCAAAAATAAAATTTCGTCTCCAAGACCGCCAAAATTTATAAATAATATCCTTTTTCCCATATGATATTTTTACTTGAAAAATGTTACATTTGCAATAATTGATTTTAATATATGCTTAAAATATAATTTTATACAGAGAGATACACATGAAAATAGCAAATCAAAATCAGCAGGAAGAATATAGGGCCTTCCTAAAAAATATCAGAGAAGAAAGAAAGGGTACATCCAATTTCGCGAAACTGCTTTTTACTGTAGTTTTAGCAGTTTTATGTGCGGTAATCGTGTGTGTAACTTTATTAGAAAACAGCATGATTTTAGATAAGTTAACAACCCAGCAAACAGATGCATCCGGTGGTTTTTTCAAATTTTCTCGAAAGAAAAAGGACTTTCAGGTGCCATTTTCTCCAAGAAGGCAAAATATATTACTTTTAGGTGTTGATTCCAACGGTGACGGAGCGGATTTGTGGGAAGGCACACGCTCAGATACAATTATGGTTGTTAATGTTGATCCAAAAACACATACTGTAAAAGCTATTACTATTCCAAGGGATAGTAAAGTTTATCTTCCTGAAAACAAAGGTGTTCAAAAAATAAATTCAGCCCATGCTCTTGGGGGTGTAAATCTTGTCAAGAAAACTTTAAAAGAAACATTTGGGATAAAAATAGATAAGTATATAATTGTACACGATGAGGCTGTTGAAAAAGTCGTTGATGCTCTCGGCGGAATTCCTATATACGTTGAAAAGCCTATGAAGTATCATGATTATGCAGGTCATTTGCATATAGATTTAGATAAAGGTACTACTGTTTTAAATGGTAAGCAAGCAGTAGGATATTTAAGATACAGAAAAGACGGTTTGGGTGATATTGGCAGAACACAACGACAACAATGGTTTTTAAGAAGTCTGTTTGAAAAGCTTCATTCTCCCCAAGTTATAACAAAATTGCCGGAAGTTTTGAATGTTCTTAGTACGTACGTAAAAACAGATATGAGTTTCTATGAATTATCTCAATACGCGGCATTTGCACGAGGAGTAGATGAAAATAAAATAGAAATTGCAACTCTGCCGGGAGCTCCTAACCAAAAAGGATACATAAGTTATTGGATTCTTGATCCGCAAAAAACACAAGAAGTAATTGACAGAATGATATATAGGGATAAAGTTGCTGTCGACGTGACAAAATTAAAAGCCGGTATTATGTATTCACCACGAAAAGAACAGGAAGCAATGGCTTTAAAAGAGCAGCTTAGCGAGTTGGGCTTTGAAGTTAATACATTGAAAATTACTCATCTGTCACATTCAAGATTTGTAGCAAATAAGAATGCTGTTTCAGTGGATTTCTTTAATTGGATTCAGAAAAAAATACCAAGTACTAATAAGATGCAGTTTGTTTATGACCCAACTGAGAATTTCTCTGTGGGCAGTGATTTTACGATTATCCTAGCCGAAGGATAAAATAATTAGTAATCTTTATTAATATCCGGCTCGCCAGCAATGAGCTTTAAAATTTCAACAACTTTCGGCATTTGACAGTCAAAAGTATAGTGTGCTTGTTTAATTGAACATTTACTGCAATCACCATTAAGTGAATAACACTCAACAGCTTGTTTTGTCCAATTTTTTGTTATGGATGTTGAAATATCATTTGGCTGAGTACTTATTGCCGTATTTAACATCTTTCTCCCCTTCTTCCAAGTGAGTATACAATCCCTCTTATAACAAGATAGTATATTTCGTTAAATACGTCATCATACAATTATATGATTTTACGCAAAAAAAGTTATTGCTAAACCCGAAACGATACTGATGAATAAAAGTAAAAATATAATTTTAATAGTATCTTTAAAATCATTGTTTTTAAGTAAAACTAAAAGCCCTAAGCCGCCATTTGCCAATAATCCGCTTATTGCGGCACCAAATGTAATAGAACCTTTTATTAGCATCATTGTTATACCTATTGATATAGCACAATTAGGAATTAAACCTATAAATGCACCAATTACAGGTTGAATATATTTGCTTCCTTCTATAAAATCAGTTATCACAACATTTGAAAGACAATAGTTTAAAATAAGAGTTATAACAAGTATAAAACCAAATACATTAGCTGTATGAACAATAGGATGGATTAAGATTTCTCTTTTGTGCCCATGTTCAATGTCGTGTTTGCAACAGCCTTCTTCTTCTACAATATCAACAGATGAACCATCATCGTCAATAATTGATGTAGGCATTAAAAATTCAATTGCATATCCTGCAATTATACCAATCAAAAGTTTAACCGCTACAATGGGTATAATTAGATAAGCTTTAGACGGAGTGGCGAGTAATATTGGAATTGTTTCATCCGATGTTGCCAAATATACTGCAATTAGACACCCTCGTGTTATTATTCTCTTTGAGTATAAACTGCTTGCTATTACAGAAAATCCGCACTGTGGAATTATAGATGCTAAGCTTCCTACCAAAATGCCGCTTTTTCCGGTTCTCTTCAACAAAGAATTAATATTATCAGCATAATAAAATTCTAATAACTCTATTATTAAAAAAACGATAAATAAAAACGGAAGCAAAAGAATACTATCGCATATTCCGTCCAAAATCCAATCGGCAAGGGGAAGCTTTTCTATTAATCCGTCAATTGGTGCAAAAACTGATTCATTAAATTCGTTTATTTTGTTAATAAAAGATATCAGCATAATTTAAATTTAGCATAAATGATATCTGTCGTAAATAAAATTATTTTTTAGACTTAAATACACCTAAAAATCTGTTATATAAATCAACTGAAGTATTTTTAGTTTTTACGCATAAATCATAGCAAGGTTCTGTAACTTTCGGAGAATTTGTTTTGAAAAATTTTCCTAATTTGTTATCTTTTTTAAAAACTTTATTAACAGTGTCATATTTATGAGCAAGTCCAAGGCCTCCGATAACTAAAACGGCAGTTGCTGCTAAACCAAACAACGTTTTGCCCCAAGATCCGCTTTTCTTACTTTCATCTTTTCCATGAAAGCTTACGGTATCATGTTCCAACGTTTGTAGTCGTGCTTCCGAATCTACAGCTCTTGCTCCGATACTTCCTGCACATTCTTGTTTTGCGGTATCAATCTTACCGCCTATGCTGCCGCATGTTTCGCTTCCATAAAAAGACACACTGTTCATATCAACCTCCAGAAGGTTTGTTACACATCTATATCATGAAAAACAAAAATAGATTGAAAATTGCCATTTTCGTTACATAAGTTTACAATTTAATAGAAATTTAAAATTTAATTGGAAAATACTTAAAATAATGATTATATTTTGCTGCGTTTTTCTTCAATTTGTCTTTTTATGCACTGCTGAGAAATAAAATCTCTGTCTTGTTCTTTCAAGTTGGTATAATAAAATGCCGCTTTTAATATATCATCTTCTTCATCGATTCTAATGAATTTGGCATCAGTGCTAATTTCTTTGTTTTCAAATATAATTTTTAGAGAAACATCTTCCGGAAAATCTATCCTTGAATCCAATTCCACCCGTATGCCGTTTGCTGATATATCATGGGCAAGACAGGTTACAGTTTGTTTTTCTTCGTTTTTTATATAATTAATTAATACTTTTTCTGACGATTTAACACGAAAATATTCTCTGTTTTGTTGATAGTCAAGTCCTTCAGGGGCTTTCATTGCAAAGTATACAAAAGGTTCTTGAAAAACAATGTATTTAAGAACAGTATTTGTTCTGTATAAACCGTTGTCTGATATAAAGCTAAGCATTATATCTTGAGGAGTTTGTATGCTTATACCGTTTTCAATTTTTGCACAAGCATATATTTCACGTTCTCCAAGATTTTTAATTGTTGCTTTTATGCAGCGAGTAGAACCTTCTCTATCGCAATAAACAATTTTTATATAATTAATATTATCAAGATTTAAGTTAAAGTTCATTTTATTTTTATATATGTTCCCGGTCCGACCTTATATTCGCCGATTTTTTTGCCGTTTTTATCATACTGTACTATAATTCCGTTTTTTTTCTTTTTAAAAGTTCCTTCCGGCATTGATTTTGTTCTGTTAACAGCACAATCTGCAGTAACAACTGAAAACAAAAAGAATGATAGTATTAGAATAAAAAGCCTTTTCACAAGCATATTATATCATGTTTTTCAGAAAATCAGCTATTTTTTTTGAATATCTTATTCCATAGATTGGATGCGCCTTGACCAATTGCTTTACCGGCACTTGATATACCGTTCCAAACAAATCCAACAGCAGGTGACAATGCATTATTCCATAGCCAATTGCAGCCCTTGGCGATTCCTGTACATATTTGCGGCATATAGTTAGCAATTGTGCAGCCTAGGCCAAAGCCAGCGCCAGCCAGAAAAGAATCTTCACACCCGCATGGTGAACAAAAGCCGTAATCAAAGCATCCTGGTGAAAAATAACCTAAACTTGGTGATGAATAGGTGCTTATATAAGGCATCCTGTTTATATTGAATGTTGTGTTTTGAACAAAGCAGCTCATAATAAACTCGTATTTCCTCTTTTGTATATATAAAGTATGTAAACAATCAATAATTGCCTAAAATAAATTGTAATATTTACAAAAATTAACATGCAAGCTTGAAGCAAGTTAAATAAAATAATTTTTTTATTTTTACGCATATTTAAAATTATGTTAATATAATTTTATGCTTAAGAAAATTTTATTGGGAATAATATTTTTATATCAAAAAATTTCGGCTCATACTCCGCCCAGATGCAGGTTTTATCCGACTTGTTCCGAATATACAAAACAGGCTATTGAAAAATATGGAATTATAAAAGGAGGGAAACTTGCTTTTAAGAGGATTATAAAGTGCCATCCTCTTAACGAAGGTGGTTATGATCCGGTACCGTAGGAAGAAAATATATGGCAAATAAAATTATTATTTTTTCAGGGAAACAATATTCAGGTAAAGATACGGCAGCAAAAATTTTAATGGAAGAAGTGCCGCAGTTTAGACGTTTTGCAATGGGTGATATTATTAAATTTGAATATGGCAAAATTAACGGTATCACATATGATGAAATAGAATCTAATAAATCTAAATACAGACAAGGTTTAATAGACCTTGGAAATTGGGGCAGGCAACAAAGTCCTGATTATTGGATAGATAAAATTATTGCTCAGGACGGATGTATTGTAGTGACGGATGTAAGAATGAAACACGAATATGATGTTTTTAAAAGTGCAGGAGCAATATCAATACGTGTCGAAGCGGAACGTTCAATAAGACAAAAAAGAGGCGGCAAATTGGTTGCTGAAAATGATATTACTGAAACCGATTTAGATAATATTCAAGATTGGGATTTTCTAATTTACAATAACAGTAGTTATGATGATTTGAAACAAAAAGTTTTACAAATAGTTCAAAAAATAAGTTAAACATGTTGTTGCTCCTTGTTATTATTTTCAATGTGTTTTAAGAATGCTTTGTTTACGGTGTTCCCTACTAAAGATAGCCCGCCGCTTGCAATAGAACCACATAGCATGCCTTTAATTCCTGAATATAGAAATGCTGTTAGTGCTGTTGATACACCAAGACCTGCTATAGCTGGAAATGCTACAGTTAATGTTTTTGAGACTCGCTCATTTTTGTTATCTGCAGTGCTTATGACAATGCCGCTCAAACCTAAACCAAAAATCACGGATAATATGTCTGTAGGTGCACTTCCGAGTGTTAAATCTCGTTTTTTGTCAAAGT
Organism: uncultured bacterium; assembly: GCA_902802935.1. Classification (GTDB taxonomy): domain Bacteria; phylum Cyanobacteriota; class Vampirovibrionia; order Gastranaerophilales; family Gastranaerophilaceae; genus CAG-196. The sequence goes on from CADCNZ010000162.1 coordinate 16,623, forward strand.
ATTCAACGTATTCTGTTTTGTTGGCAGACTGAAGTCGTTTTGAAAATTTGTTTAAATATTCTTTAAGAACAGAATTTTCTTCTTGTGTAAGTTTTGGAGATAATATATCAAAGATTTCACCATATAAACCCTGGGAGTTTTTACCGTTCCCTAAAAATATTTCAACTTGTTTCAATCCTTGTTTCTCAAGTTCGGCTTTTTGCGGTTTAAGGATTTCTTTAGCCCAAAAATTTAAATTTTTGCTTATGTGTTCCTTTTTGTTTGGATTATTGTGAAATCCTTTTAAATATGATTCAATTTTATTTAAAACCTTTACTTCCAAATCAGACATTACATTTTCTTGACCTTTGAGCCTTGCTTGAATGCTTGATGGCAAAAAATAATTTTGATTTTCATATATTTGTTTAAGTAGTTTGTCAACTTTTTCTTTATCTTGTTCAGGTAATTTATTTTTATATTTTTCAATAGATTCATTAAGAATGTTAAATCTTGATTGTACCTTATTATATTTTTTATAAACGGTTTGTTTGCTTAAATTATCAAACAATTTTGTTATTGTTTCATGCGGTTTTTTTAATATACCAACTATGATTGAATCAGCTTTTTGCCAAATTTTATTTTCGGATTTTGTTTTTTTTGTACACAATCTTTTAAACAAACTGTCTTTTGCAGAGTTAAAATTATTTACGAAATCCAAAAAATTGGCTGTTTTTTGTAATGAATTTCCAAATTTTTTGTATATTTTATCCGAAAGTGTTTTAGAAGTTTCGGTTTTTGTTCCTATTTTTGCAGATGTTGTCTTCAATTTTTCAATCAGTTTTGATGAAAATTTCGGGTTCAACAATGCAACTAAACCGCCTATGACAAGTACCGTACTTCCGACACGAATTGCAGTTTTGTGTGACTTTTTAATCTCTTCATCTTGTGTTTTAGGTGTAAAAGTGTCTACAGTGTTTGTAACAATGGTTTCAACCTTATCAATAGGTTTGTTGATAAGGTCGCTTGCATTAAGCGATTGTGCTTTAAATGGCACAATGCTATGATATTTTAGATTATGTGCAGATTCTACAGACACAATATTACCTTTTTAAGCATGCTTCTACACTTATATAAAGTCTAATAATATTATAAAATTGCTATAAAAATACTTTCTGTTAAGACATGTTAATTATATTAGGTATTATTTTCATTATGTTCCGTATGCGGTTCAATAGGATGCGGTTTTGTGAGTATACTTATAAAGCTTAGTGCAATCATTATTATTATAAGGATTGCAATATACATAAAATAATTTTTTAAAACACCGGTAAAGTATGTAGCAACAGCACCTGCAACGATAGCAATAAAAGTTAGCAGAGCAACTGTTTTCTTTTGCGAAAGCCCTGCTTTTAAAAGTTTGTGGTGTATGTGTTCGGCATCAGCCACGAAAGGAGATTTTCCTTTCATAATTCTTCTTAGGCTGGAATAAGTAATGTCCATTATTGGTACTGCAAGTACTAAAAATGGAAGTAAAACTGCAAGAGCAGCTCCTTTCATAACTCCTGCAATTGATAATGTTGCAAGCAAAAAACCTGAAAAAAGAGCGCCGGAATCTCCCATAAATATTTTGGCCGGATTAAAGTTGAAAGTTAAAAATGCAAGCATTGAACCTGCAAGAATAAAAGCGATTAATGCTGTTATCGGTTGAGCAGGGGTGATTGCAACCGCTATTAGTGCCAATGTTATTGAACTAACGCTAATAACAGAACCTGCAAGCCCATCAACTCCGTCAATAAAATTTACAGCATTTGATATTCCTACAATCCAAAGTATAGTAATTGGATAAGAAAAAATTCCAAGTTGAAGTGGTGCTCCGCCAAGGGGATTAAATATTGTATCTATTTGTACTCCCAGAAGATATACGATTGTTGCAATAGATAATTGTATAATTAATTTAAATTTAGCATCAAGATTATAAATATCATCAACAAGTCCTTCTTTTTGTGAAAACTCAATTACAATCGGCACAATAAACACACCTATAAGGTATGATATAAAAGCTCCTATAATATGCGCATGTGTTAGTTTGATTATCATAATTAATATTCTATGACAAATGGGGGGTAAATACATTAGAATGGAAATTTATTGTAAATTTTTGTAA
>CADCNZ010000163.1 GCA_902802935.1 uncultured bacterium
AATTCTCAAAATCTCTGTTCTTTCTTCTCAAATCGACTGTTATTTTACAGGTAAATAAATTCAATCGGCAAGATTGCTAATTCTAGTAAATCTTAGCGATTTTATGAGGTCGGAATTTTGTTGACTAAAAATGTCCGAAAAGTTTTTTAAGTTTTTGTTGGGTTTCACCCAACCTACAAACTCAATACGTACACAAATCCGCTGTTCTTTCTTCTCAAGCCGACTGTTATTTTACAAATAGATGAAGAAACAAAAATTTGCGGTACCAATTTGGCACCGCAAAAATCAGTGCAAAAAGTCGCTATAATCCATATGTGTTTACGGAACAAGGTGTTGCAATGTTATCTTCTGTTTTGAATAGCAAAAAAGCTATTCAAGTAAATATTCAAATCATGATGACATTTGTACAAATTAACATCTAACACTCCTCATTATGGTATATTAACAATCAGTCACACAATCTTTTATTTTTCAAGATGAAGCAAATTTATCATATCTTTGATACCTTCTTCAGGGTTATCAAATTTAATTTCTGCATCATATTCTTGAGCATGACTGATTTCGTCCATTGCCCTGCCTAATCTTTCCTCTAAAGATTTTGCATTTTCAGAACCACGACCGCTTAGTCTTTGTTTCAGAATTTCTAAAGATGGCGGTTTAAAAAACACGCTTGCTACTTTTACTTGAGCATCATCTTTAAAGCTATTTTTAATGTTTTTGGCGCCCTCAACATCTACAATTAATAGTCCGGGTTTACTTCCGTTCAATGCATTTTTTATTGTTTCTTTTTTTGTGCCGTAGTATTTTCCGCCAAAACTTTCTACATATTCAACAAACTCGTTATTTTTTATACCTTCTACAAATTTTTCTACACTTGTAAAAAAGTAACTTTTACCGTCAATTTCTCCGGCTCTTTTAGGTCTTGTTGTATGAGTGACAATTTTATTAAACTTATCAATAATTTGATTCATAATAGTATCCTTGCCAACTCCTGACGGACCTGATACCAACAATAGATATTTATTGTCCTTAAGAACTTTTGCCGGTATATCATTTCTTATAATTCTTTTAAACGAAACAGGATTAGCCCCGTTGTAATAATCATTGTTAATTGCTCTTACTTGCATTTTTGTATTACCCTTTCATTTTTTAATATAGTATTAAAAAACGTAAAAATAAAATTTGCTACTTGATTTTGTTATTTATACGAAAAATTTTTAATTTTATCAATGTATGTTAATCACAATTGTTATTTATTGCAATACGGCATAGTTCATGTTAGAATTTTTTGGGGAGTATGTTATGTTCGACTATCTCAAGGGATTAATAACAGACAAAAGAAAAACCTCAAAAGGTACATTCCTATCAATAGAAGTATCCGGTGTAGGATATTTGCTGGAAATAACGGAACGAGACTTCAATAATATTGCCGTTTCTACAGATATTCAAAAAATTTATTCGTTACTTTTACACAGAGAGGATGCAATGTGTCTTTATGGTTTCTTACAAAAAGAAACAAGGGACATATTTCAGATACTTTTATCAGTATCAGGGGTTGGGGCAAAAATGGCACTCGCACTTTTAAACGAGTTTGATGCTTGTGACGTCATATCTCTTGTTATAGAAGGAAACTACAAAGAACTTACCAGAGCAAAAGGTGTAGGACCAAAACTTGCTCAAAAAATCATTCTCGAACTTAAAGATAAGCTTATGCAGACAGAATTGCCTAAAACACAGTCTTTAATTCCTCAGACACAAGCAATCACAGATACTCAAGCGGTGTTAATATCTTTAGGTTATGAGGAGGAAGAAATTGAGGACGCACTAAAAAGGGTGCTTCCGACCATTGAAAATAATTCTAATTCGGAAGAAGTTTTACGAAAAGCATTAACTACTCTCTCTATGTAAAATAATGTAACTTTTTTAAAAATAATAGCAAAAAATATTTTTAGAGGGTTTCATGTAATAGAAGAAGTAGGTAAAGATGAATTTTAAAATATCACCATCAATAACTCCAAATATCGCATTTAAGAAAGAACCTTCTAATTCAAAAATAGCAGTTCCGGTGGAGAGCTCGTTGGAAAAATCTCCTAAGTCAGACAGTTTTGAACTATCAATCGGATACGTAAATGACACTCATGGTCAAACTAATAACATGATGAGAATACTTTCAGGCATAAAAGGTGATGTTAAATTATCAGCCGGAGATAATGATATTGGTGATGAAAAAAATAAAGCAATCCACAAAGCAACTGTAAAATTTTTAAACATAGCAGATATAAAAGCAACGGCATTGGGCAATCATGAATTTGATACAACTCAAGAAGATTTAATAGACTCTATTGCAGAGTATAAAGGTGATATTTTAGCTGCAAATGTAAGCAAACAAATGATACACGAAGAGGATGAAGAG
>CADCNZ010000164.1 GCA_902802935.1 uncultured bacterium
CAAAATTCAAACAAAGGAACTTTTGGAAAAATACTTAATATAGCAGGTTCTAATCAATATATAGGAGCAGCATATTTATCTACTCTAGCGGCACTCAAGGTTGGTGCCGGTTATGTTGCTCTGTCAACAACTGAAAAAGTTATTAATTCTGTTTCGCAGATGGTTCCGGAAGCAGTATTTTTAACAAGAAAAGAAGGACTAAAATTTATAGAAAAATGTTCTGTAGCAACTATTGGCTGCGGTCTTGGAACCGGTTGGGCTGCAACAGATATTTTTTTAAAAACAATAATTAATCTGAAAAACTCTAAAAATCCTGTTGTAATTGACGCAGATGGTTTAAATATACTTGCAAGATTTAAAAATAAAATTTCATTGCCTCAGAATACAATACTAACTCCTCATCCCGGTGAAGCAGCAAGACTTTTGGGAACAAGTATTGACGAAATTCTTAAAGATACAGAAAAATCTGCAAAAAATATAACTGAAAAATATTATTGTACAACAGTTCTCAAAACTCATAGAACCGTAATTTGCAACAAAGAAAATCTTTATATTAATCAAAACGGAAACTCTGCGCTTGCAAAAGCCGGTTCCGGAGACGTTTTAACAGGTATAATTTCAGGATTATCAGCGCAAGGAATGGATTCTTTTGATGCTGCCAAACTCGGTGTTTATTTGCACGCTTTGTCAGGAGAAATAGCATCAAAGGAACTTTCAGAATACTCTGTTCTTGCTTCAGATTTAATCAAATATCTTTCTTGCGCAATAACAAATTGTTTATAAATTAATTTTCATAACGAATTCTACCGGTTTGATTTATTATAACAGGTCTATTTAAATGCTTTATGTATTCACTTGTTAAATATGCTTTGTTAAACGGATATTCAACACATTCATCCTCTTTTGCTAATACATTATATTCTTTACCCCAAGACATTATGAAAGAATCCGCAACAACTTTGTATTTTTTATTTTTATTAGGATTATCTATATCTATTTTATGTTCTTGTCCGTTTTTATCAACAAAATTCATTCCTGTAAGTTTCTTTTTTGATGGACTTACAGTATAATTTAATCCGGAAACAGCTAACAAGCCCGGTTTATGACCAATAGAATTATACGAAACCTCTACAGCTTTTTTAAAAGCATCTACCAAAGTTTTTTCAGAAACTTCTGCTACAGAAATATTATCTGCAAAAGGAGCAATTTCGTTGATATCACTTGTATCTATAATGCCTGCTTTAAAATAATTTCTTGTTCCGCTATTATTCCAAATACCAATTTCAGCATCCATTTCATAACACATTGCATCACACATAACATTAGCATGCGGGTTTTCATTCAACAAAGAATCAGATGCAGGTGGTGCGTACTTAATTTCGCCGACTACTTCCGGTTTCCCTAAAATTTTATCAAACATATATTGATGTATTAAATTTTTGGAGTATAAACTTGTATCTCCAATATTGTTTTGAGCCTTTGATATTATTCCTTTGTCATCAAAAGATAATTTTAATTCTCCAAAATATTTACCGTCTTTTCCGGCTTCTGTTATAATTACAGGCTCACCGCTTTTTGAATATACAAGATTTTCTCCTTCGGCTATCCCTTTTATAAGTTCATGAGTGTGTCCGCCTATAATAACATCTATTCCTTCTGTTTTTGATGCAAGTTCTTTATCCCTTGCTAAACCGTTGTGAGATAATAAAATTATTTTGTTTATGCCATTGGCTTTTAAATTATTAACTTCTTGTTGAACCGCATCAATTGTTTTTTCTAAATCTAAAGCACTACAGTCTTTATGATAATCAGGATGAGAGCACCTTTGTGCTAAATCTACCGGTGTAAGGCCAAGAATACCAATTGATTCACCTTTAACATTTATTATTCCTGATTTTTTTATAAAATTAGAAAGGTTTACTTTGTTAAAATTATCTATTTCATCTTTTGGCTGTTCTTCCAATGGAATTTGGTTGATATTTAGAGCATAAATATCACCATCCAATTTTTTTGAAGTCTCTTCCAAGTCACTTTGCAAAGTATCCATTTCGTGATTTCCCAACGCAGTACCTCTAACTTTTGCCAAATTTAAAAATTTGGCAGTTGCATCATGAACGGCACGATTTTTTTCATCGCCAATATCATTATCACCTGCTGACAAAACCAAATCGCCTTTTAAACCGGATAAAATTCGCATCATATTATTCGTTTGACCGTGTAAATCATTAACATATCCTATTGTCATTTCAAAACTGTCACTATTCGGAGATTTTTCCAAATTGTTTTGTTTAAACATCGGTATCGGGTTTGTTTTTGTATTATATCTATTAAATTTTGGGAGTAATAATGTTATATTCATATATACCTGCTTTTGTGATTATCAAATATTTTAAATAGAAATCTTTGCTATTTAGATTCTTCGTATTTGATACGTCCCGTCTGATTAATTACAACAGGTTCAGGATGTTTTTTTAAATAATTACATACCATTATATCTTTGTCGTATGAGTATTTTTTTATATAATCTTCTTCATTTGCAAGAACATTAAAATCTGCACCGGCTGACATTAAAAACTCATCGGTTACAATTGTAAACTGTTTTTCTTCGCTCGGGTTATTTACATTGAGTTTATGTTTATTCCCTTTCTTATCAATATAAGTCATATCAACTAATGCTTTTTTCTCAGGGTTTACAGTATAGTTTAATCCAGATACAGCAAATAATCCAGGTTTTCTGCTGCTTGAAGAATAGGTGTCACTTATAGCTTTTTTAAATAATTCTACCAAAGATTTCTCTGAAACATTTGCAACAACTACATAATCCAAGAATGGAGAAATATCTTTTATGTCTCGTGAATCAATTACACCTTCATGGAAGAAATTTCTTACACCGCAATTATGCCATAGAGCGATATCTGCTCCGGATTCCTCTCGCATAATATCGCACACAAAATTAGCATGCGGATTTTCTTCTGTCAAAGATTTTGGAGGCGGTGGTGCTTGTTCTATATATCCAACTTTCTCAGGTTTACCCAATATTTCATCAAATACATATTGATTTATCATATTTTTATGGAATAAACCTGTTTCACCAATATTATTTTGTGCCTTTGTTAAAACACCGTTTTTATCAAACTCGACTTTTAATTCACCAAAATAATTTCCGTCACGCCCTGCTTCAGTAATTACAACAGGTTCTCCTGATTTTGAATAAAATAGGTTTTCACCTTCTACAATATCTTTGATCAATTCATGGGTATGTCCGCCAAGTATTATATCAACTCCATCTGTGTGCTTAGCGACTTCTTTATCTTTTTTATGTCCCAAATGAGACAAAAGTATTACTTTGTTTATGCCCTGTTGTTTAAATTTATTAACTTCATTTTGAATATCAATAATTGTTTCATCTAAATTGCTGATAAAACAATCTTTATGATATTCAGGATGTGTAAGTCTATCAAGCATATCGCTTGGTGAAGCGCCTATTAAACCTATTTTTTCCCCTTTAACCTCTATAACTTTAGAATCTTCTATATAATCTTCTAA
>CADCNZ010000165.1 GCA_902802935.1 uncultured bacterium
GTTATTAACGAAATTTCTAATCGTGTAACTACTTTAGGTGCTGCTCAAAACAGAATAGAATCTGCTATTGAATCTATCGGAGTTCAAACTGAAAACATCACTTCTTCTTTATCTACTTTACGTGATGCCGATGTTGCTACTGAATCTTCTAACTACATCAAAGCTCAGATTCTGCAGCAAGCTTCTGCTACATTGTTAGCTACTGCTAACCAAACTCCAAGTATTGCTTTGAATTTACTCTAATGATTCAAGGATATATATTTATTCCACAAAAGAGCAAGGATATTTTATCCTTGCTTTTCTTTATGGATAAACATCTTTTCTCTACCGTATTTTAAGCTGCAAGCTTGTATTTAAAATTGTGGTAAGTATTCTTCCTTTTTTATATTAATTCATGCTAAAATATAGTAGGGTTTAGTTGACAGAGGTATTTATGTACGAATTTCCGTTCGAGCTTGATGATTTTCAAAAAGAAGCTTGTGAACATATATCAAACGGTAAGAGTGTTGTTGTATGCGCACCTACAGGTGCAGGAAAAACAGTTATTGCCCAGCACGCAATACACTGTGCTTTAGAAAAAAATCAACGAGTTTTTTATACAACTCCATTAAAAGCATTATCTAATCAAAAATATAACGATTTTTCTATGCAATACGGCACTGAACGAGTTGGATTACTAACCGGAGATACCTCCATTAACAGAGGTGCTCAGATTGTTGTCATGACAACTGAAGTTTTTAGGAATATGCTCTATGGTACAAATTTTGGCTCAGTATCGGATAACATGAAAAATGTTCGCTATGTTGTGCTGGATGAAGTTCACTACATGAATGACGAACAAAGAGGGACTGTTTGGGAAGAAAGTATAATATACTGTCCTACAAACGTACAGATTATTGCACTTTCTGCAACAGTTGCAAACTGCGATAAGTTAACAGAATGGATTAACACAGTTCATTCTAAGACAGAACTTGTTAATACAGACTTTCGCCCTGTACCGTTAAGATTCTATTACTTTGATTCATCTCAGCCAAATACAATACTGCCTCTTTTAACTCCAAGCGGAGCTTTAAATAACAAGATAAAACCTGAGAAAAAGCAATTTAGAAGAGGAAAACCCGTTCAAAAAAGAAATACTGTAAAAGATGTTGTAAGAGTTTTACATGAAAAAAACATGCTTCCTGCAATTTATTTTACATTTTCACGCAAAAAATGCGACGAACAGATGGAAAAATGTGCTGAACTGTGTTTGGTTTCTCCGAAAGAACAGGAAGAGATTAGACAAATTGTGGACGATTATATTGCTGAAAATCCGTACTTATACCGAAACAAGCACATCGAATATTTATTACAAGGCGTTGCTTCACACCATGCCGGTCTGCTTCCGGGATGGAAAGTATTAGTCGAAAAACTTTTTCAAAAAGGACTAATAAAAGTTGTTTTTGCGACTGAGACATTAGCTGCTGGTATCAATATGCCGGCTCGTTCAACAGTTATCAGCTCAATAAGCAAAAGAACAGACAACGGACACCGAACCCTTACCCCCAGCGAATTTTTACAGATGTCAGGAAGAGCTGGAAGAAGAGGCATGGATGAAATAGGCTATGTTGTTATTGTAGGAACAGCTTTTCAGACTCCGGAAGAAGTCGCTGAGCTTGTTTTGAGCGATGCAAATCCATTAGAAAGTAAATTTTCTCCGAGCTACTCTATGGTGTTAAACCTTCTTCAAAGATTCAGTTTGGAAGAAGCTAAAGAGCTTGTGTTAAAAAGTTTTGGATATTTTTCATCTAATACAAGAATTGAACCGCTTTTAAAAATTCAGTCTGAAATTCAATCCAAAATTGATGAATGTAATTCCTTCTCTTGTTACTGCAAAAAAAACAATCAAGATTTACTGGATTATAATAAAATTCGTGAAATTTATGTACAAAACAGAAGAACTTTCAAAACAATCCAAAAGCAAGAAAAAAAGAAAAACAGACAACTTACAGATGAAGCAAAAGAGTTTGGACGCCAAACTAAATTAATGCTGGACAAAATGCATTCGTACGAATGTGATACTTGTAAATTATTTAAGAAACACATGAAAATCATTGAAATTTTAAATAGATATGAATCCAAGAAAAAAACACTTGCAAAAGAAATTGAAAAACAAAAAGATATTTTCTGGAACAAGTTTTTGTCACACCGTGCTGTATTAATCGATTCCGGTTATCTAAAAGATGACTATCCTAATGAACAAGGTGTTATTATTTCTCAACTGCGTTCGGAAAATGAGTTATTTCTGGCATTAGTTATTTTTTCCGGAGCATTAGAAGGACTAACCCCTGCAGAACTTGCATCTGTTATTTGCGCAATAACAACAGAGGATATGAGAGCAGATTTATATTCACAACTTCCGCTATCCCCTAATGTAAAAAAACGCCTAAATAAAATTAAAGATATTAAAAGAGCATTGGATAAAAAACAAAAAACTTTTGATGTTGAAGATCCTATGTATATAAATGCTTTTTATTCACCAATAATAGAAATGTGGACAAACGGAGCAGAATGGGAAAGCATAATTGACGAAGTTGAAATGGGAGAAGGTGACATCGTTAGATGTTTCAAAAGAGTAATTGACGTACTGAGGCAATTTTGTACAATTGATAATATTCCTGAAGAAATTGTATTTACGGCTCGTGAAGCCATTAATCTTATAAACAGAAGTCCAATAGATATTGAATAAAAAAAACGGGTGACAAATTGTCACCCGTTTTTTATTACTAATTTTATTCTTCAGGAATCTCTATTTCTACGTCATCAACGTCATCTTGATCTTCTTTTTTGATTGTTTCTATAACATTCTTTGCCATTTCTTTTGCAATTACATGCCTTGTTGCTTCTGGGCAATTTTGTAAGAGACTTATTGCAGTTCTCAAAGTCCCGTCCAAGTCATACCATCTACCATGTTTAGAATCATCTAAAACATCTTCTGTTGCAGAGACTATGTCTTCTACAGATTCATATTCCGTACTCGATAAATGATGCTCTGTAATTATTTTGATAAGATTTAATGCAACTTTTATCTGCGTTTCGTCATCAGACTCTTCAAGAGTTTTCATTGCAGACGACAAAACCGGATCTTTGTCATACCAACGTCTTGCATTTGTTGTAAATTCTTCCTTCATATAGTCCTCCTGAATAATCTATAACAGGACTATTATACAATATTTTCAAAATTTTGTAAAATATTATGCACACACTAATGTGTTATACAAAAGCCGTTTTCTAATTGATATTGGAAGTGTAGTTGCTTGAATATTTAGCTGTATTTTTTCATTCAGCATATCATTATTATTTGAACGCTTTGTTTGTACATTATTTTGATTAAACAAATTTGATATTATTATATCTAAATCATCTTCATTTGTATAAGGTTTCTTCAACATAATATTATCCAAATAATTCACTTCTGATACTGTTATTTTATGACCATTTAATGATATTTCCGTATTTTTATAAATTCTATCTATATCAAAATTATTTTTAACAGAAATTTCATTACCTATTTTATCAGTTATTGTATAATATATCAACTCATTTTTAGGACTTATACGCTCTACTTTTATTGATTGATTTTTATCTTTATATTCAATAATTCGATCTAAAATATCGTACCTATAATGTTGCGAATCGACAGCTTTACCATTAATCAGTATTTCTCTTGAATTAATTCTTTGCAGTTCGTCATATCCGTATTTGACAGTTATTTCAGTGACATCTTTAATCTTACTTATACTAATGACTTTGCCGTTTTTACCATATAAATAGTTATAAGTACAAATTAATTGTTCTGAAGAATCATAAAAAGATTTTCTTACTAAACGATTTAAATCCAATACTTCTTCTTGTACCAGCTTACCAAGATTGAAATAACATTTTTTTGAAATTTCAGCACCTTTATAATATATAACTTTTGTTACTTCACCTTTTTCATTATACATTTTTGTGCATAAAATTCTGCCGCCCGAATCTTTTACTAACTCTGCACGAGCTTCATAGTTCTTTGTTATTTTTTGAGGTGAAAATTGAGAAACTTTTTTGTAACATAAAAGTTCATTCGGAATTGAAATACCAAAATCTTGAGAAAGCATGTACTCTCCATCTTAATCTATTATATTCTAATACTCGCTCCTCTTATATATATAAAGTACTATTAAAAATGTTAATTTCAGAGCTCTCTTTTTTTGTTACAAAAGTTAATATTTATATATTTAATTTATATCCGCCGCCATAAATAGTTTCGATATATTGCTTCCCCTCAGAGATTTTATCTATTTTTGAGCGTAAATGTCTTATATGTACCCTTATTGTTTCTACATTGTCATCAGGGTCATATCCCCAAATTTCTTTTAATAATTTTGCACCTGACACCATGTTTCCGTGATTTTGAAAAAGCAAATTAAAAATATCAAACTCTATTGGAGTAAGCTTTTGAATTTTTTCATTGATTTTTACGCTATATGTTTCCGGCAGCAATGTTATTTCTTTATAAGTAAGTAGTTCTCTTACTGCTGATGATTTTGGTATTTGTTTTGTTCTTTTTAAAAGAGCCCGAACCCTTACTATAAGTTCATCAATTTCAAAAGGTTTTGTTAAATAATCATCTACACCTATATTAAATCCATTTACCTTATTATTTAGTTCTGACAACGCTGTTAACATTATAATCGGAGTTTCTGCTATTTCAGCACACTGTCGAATCCGTTGTGCAACTGTAAATCCGTCTACCTCAGGCATCATGACATCTAATATAATTAACGAAGGTTCTTCCTGTTTTGCTTTTGCAAAGCCTTCAATCCCGTTATATGCTTGAATGACATTATACCCTTGCAATTCAAGATTTATTTTTATAAGTTCATTTATTGAACTGTCGTCATCTATTACAAGAACTTTAGTCATTTATAAGAACTCCCGAAGATTCTACACTTTCTTCACTCAAATCAGTTTCTAAAAGCCCAGTAGGAATTTCTTTTGAAGTACTTATTCCGAAATCTTTTAATTCTTGCACTTGTGAAAACAGACTGGGCTTTGCTTTATTTCCGCGCTTAAATCTGTTTATAGTTTTTGTAAGCTGAGTTGACACACCTTCAAAACGCTTTTGTACATCTATTAAATCTTCACAAAACTGAACAAATGTTTCGTAAAGATTGGTTCCTGCCACTACTATTTTATTAACACTTTCACTTTGTTTCTGCTGTGCAAACAATTGATTAACAAGCCTTATAGTTGCAAGCAGGGATGCTGTTCCCACAATTATTACATTAGACTTGTAAGCGCTATTTATCAAATCCATATCTTCATATAAAATATTTACAGATGGTTCAATAGGCATATACATAAGTACAAAATCCGGCTGCAAAATATCGCCGGCTTTTTGATAATTTTTATTTGCCAAATCTGTAATTCTTTTCTTTACTTCTTGTTTAAATTCTTTTATTTTTTCAGAGTTATTCATGTATTCTAAATAACTCGTCAAAGTTACCTTTGAATCAATTATAAGATGTCTGTTGTTAGGCAAATTAACAACAATATCCGGTCTTACAATGTGTTCTATTTCATCCTTTAAGTTTTCTGAAAAAGTTACAAATTGCTTAGTATAATGAATTCCTTCCTGCATACCGCAGCTTTGTAATATTGTATCCAAAAGGTTTTCTCCGTATGACCCTTTTGTATTCTGATTCTTTGTAAGAGCATCTACCAAATTTTTAGCTTCTTGTTCTATTATTTTATTATTTTTTTCAAGATTACCTATTTGTTCAACTATTTTTGTTGTATTTTCCAGTCCTGCAAGATTGAATTTTTCAACTTTTGCTTTAAATTCACCCAGCTCTTTTGTTAACGGCAAAATCTTTTCTTCTAAAGTTTCTCTGTTTTGTTTTCTTAAATCTTCCTGTTCATTTTTTATTGTTTCGTTAGCCAGTTGTACAAAATCGCGTTTAATTATTTCCTGCAAGTTCTCACTTGCTTCCATTTTTGCTTTTAGCGCAATTAATTCTGCATTTGAAGAAAGTTCTTTTCGCACATAATTTGCGTGAAGAATAATAGAAGCCAAAACAAAACCAACTATAAATGAAGCTGTACAGTACAATACAAGCATTATTACTACCTATCTTTTATTTATTTTTGCCAATAATCTTAAAATTTCTAAATACACCCATACCAGAGTTAACATTAAACCGAACGCACCAAACCATTCATAGTTTTTAGGAAGCATTGCTTGTGCTCCTCTTTCTATGAAATCAAAATCTATAATCAAATTTAATGCTGCGACTGCTGTTACCACGAGACTTACTAATATTCCCAATGGAGAAACAGAATTTATCAGAGGTACATGCAATCCAAAAAAGCTGCCTATCAAATCAACCAAATATATAACTGCAATTGATGCTGTTGTTATAAAAATTACACTCCTAAATTTATCTGTACAAGTAATAATTTTTTGTCTGTATAGAAATAGCATCGTAAATAAAGCAGCAAATGTTCCTGCTACAGCCTGTACAACAATCCCTGGAATTTCAGCCTCAAAAGTAGCAGAGATACCACCTAAAGCCATACCTTCCAAGGCAGCATATATCGGAACCAAAATTTTATTTTTAGTAAACGCCACAATCAATGCAGCTATAAATCCGCCTATAACACCAATTCCCGTCAGCATCATCGCTAAATCCGTATAACCGGAAGTGTACTTTGACCATACTAATGCAGCAAAAAGAACCAACAAAACACCTAAAAACATTGTAATCTGTATAGTTCCGTTAATTGTCATCGGCTGACCTTCTAAAATACGTTCCTGTTCAATAAACTTATTGTTTAAAATCGGATTTGCCATATATTTGCCTCCATCTCCTACTATATACATAGTATAGCATAATTTAATTATAAAGATATGAAATTAATGTTTTTTTAATGTAATATTTTATTATGAAAACACTTTCTAAGTTTTTTAAATATTTTCCGGATAATAAAAATTCTTTTAAAAAATATTCTGTTTTTTCTTTTTTAGTAGGAATTACTGAACTTTTTGGCGTAGCCCTAACGTACCCTTTTGTAATCAATTTATTGCAAAACAGAACTTCGAAGTTTATTTATTCGCCAATTTTTATAGGTATAGCTATCATTTTATTATTTATACTTAAAAATGTATTTATGATTTTTTATACATTCTTACAAACACAATATACAAAGAGCATTGACGCAGAGCTTAAATTAAAATTTATGAAGTATTTCCTTGCATCTGACTATCAAATATCTTCCAAAGTATCTTTTGCTGAAAAGTCAAATATTTTAAATTATTACATTCCAAACGTGATTAATAATTATATCTTAAGACTTTTAAATTTAAACGTAAATTTATTTATTTTTGTTCTTATATTAACATTTCTTGTAATTAAATTTCCATTGGCTACTATTATAACAACATTATTTGCAGCTATTCTTTTAGCTTCACAAAATGCTTATTTTAAGCCTAAATTATTATCAATATCCTCAAGCCTTAAAGAAAAATCTTATGAATACAACCAAACATCAAATGAAGCACTGATAAATATAAAGGGAGTAAAAGCCTCTAATAATGAAAAGCATTTTTATAATAATTACAAAAATGCTATTTTGAATTTCAATAACAGTTATCAGGAATCAACTTTTTTAAATTTAATTCCACCATATATTACAGAACCTTTAATAATAATTTTGTTATTTATATTACTTGCTGTTATTTCATTACAAAATTATGCTGAACCTCAAAAACTGATGGCATCTTTTGCTGTTATAGTATCTGCTATTTTCCGTTTGGCACCTACTTTATCAAGAATTCAAGTTAATTTAAACGGACTTAGTTCTTCTATGCCTATTGTCAAAACTCTGCTTGAACTTGCGGAAGAATATGATTTAATGAATATTAGTCCGTTAAAAGACTCTGATTTTATGCACTTCAATGACAATATCCGTCTTGAAAATGTAAGCTTTGGTTATAAACCGGATAAAACAATTTTAAAAAACATTAATTTAAAAATTAAAAAGGGAGAATTTATTGGTATAGCAGGTCTGTCAGGAGCCGGAAAAACTACACTTGCCGATATTATAGCAGGACTCTTACGTCCGGACTCCGGTAAAATAGTAGTTGATAATTCTCTACTTACAAAACCACTTTCAATAGGGTATATAACACAGGAATTTAGTACTATAAGCGCTTCTATAAGAGAAAATGTAGCATATGGTGCTGAATACATTGATGATACAAATATAATAAATGCTCTAAAACAAGCTCAATTATACGATTTTATCCAAGAAAACTACAAAGAAGGAATTTATGCAAATCCTTTTGTTGATTCAACAGGTTTTTCACAAGGACAAAAGCAAAGACTGGCAATAGCAAGAGCATTATATCTAAATCCTGATATATTAATTTTAGACGAAGCAACCTCTTCTTTGGATTTAAAAACAGAAGACGAATTATCAAATATATTAGAAAAACTTAAAGGCGAAAAAACTATTATTGCAATTGCACATCGCCTTTCTACAATAAAAAATGCTGACAGAATTATTTTCATGCAAAACGGAGCAATAAAAGATATTGCCCCATTTAATGAATTGGTTGATATTAACAAGGATTTTGAAGAGCTCGTTAAGCTCGGCTCTTTAAATTAAATAACTCTTACTTTATCCATAATTGTGGAAATGCGTTTTTTTAATTCTTGATCAATCGGACTTGTAGAATATCCTTCAAATCTTGCAGCTTCTTCTTTTTGAATCAAATCTCGCTCAAGCAGCGCTAACTTTCTAAGTGTAATGTTCATAATCTAACATCTCCTACCTATTATTTCTTAATCTTACATATATATAAAGTCAATTTTTTTTGAAAAATTGACTTTATTATTAAGAAATATTAAGTTAAATCAAGCTAAATTTTATTATTATAACTTGTATTTAGCGATATATTGATAATTACCATTTTACAGATTCTATAAGTTCAATTTCATAACCGTCCGGATCTTTTATAAATGCTATCATGGAGCCCTTTCCATTTAAATCAAATGGTTCGTATAAATATTTATAACCTAATTGTGTAATTTTTTCGGTAAATTTTTCAAAAGAATCCACCGAGAATGCAAAATGACCAAATCCGCTGCCAACTTGATAACCGGATTCGGGAATTTCATCATTGTAAGTAAGTTCGATTTCACAACTTCCTTCCTCATCTTGCAAAAAGAACAACCAACAGTCTTCCAAACGGTGTTTTGCTGTTAAATGCATGTTTAAAACTTCTGTATAAAATTTCAAAGATGCGTCAATATTTTTTACTCTTATCATTGAATGTAAAAATTTCATAATCACTCCTTTTTACTTCATAATACCATGGTATAATTTTTGTATGAAACATTATTTTGAACAAAAAGTATATTATGGTGACACTGACGCATACGGAGTTGTATGGCATGGCGCATACCTTAGATGGATGGAAGCCGGACGAGTTAAAATAGCCGAAAAAATGGGATTGAGTCTTGTAAAGCTTCAAAAAGAAAATATTGCTTTACCTGTAACTAATATTAATATTCGATACAAGTCTTCTGCAAAACTTAATGAAACAGTTGTTATTGAAACTTGTGTAAAAAAAATCACTCCTCTGTCTTTTACTTTTTATCAAGTAGTTAAAGAGAAAAACAGTGAAAGAATTTGTACTCAAGCAGAAGTTGATGTTGTTGCTGTTACAAACGAAGGCAAATTATACAGACGCCTGCCTCAAGAACTAAATAAAGCTCTGACGGAAGCAATGGAGGAATAGTATGCCGCGTTTGAATAAATACATTGCTTCAACCGGCACTTGTTCCAGAAGGAAAGCTGATGAACTCATTACAGAAGGAAAAGTCAGAGTTAACGATAGTGTTATAACAGAACTTGGTTTCTATGTAAGAGAAAAAGACAGAGTTTATATCAACGGTAAAATTGTGAAACCTATGAAACTTGAATATTATAGATTTTATAAACCTGCCGGATATATCACATCATCAGAGGACGAAAGAGGACGGAAAACAATATATGATATTATACCTCCGGAGTTAAAGCATTTAAAGCCTGTCGGCAGACTTGATAAGGACTCTACAGGACTTATTATTCTTACAAATGACGGTGATTTAATAAATGAGATGACACACCCCTCAATAAAAGTTCCTAAAATTTATTCCGTTAAAATTAACGGAAAACTAACTCATGCCCAAGCAGAAGAAATGTTTAACGGGATTGTAATAGAAACGGATACCGGTGAACAAAAAAAAGCCTTTGCCGAAGTTGTTCCGATTGAAATAAATAATAAATCATCATTAGTTCAAGTAAAATTGTACCAAGGTATAAACAGACAGATTCGTAAAATGTTTGCTAAATTGGGTTTTGAAGTCGAAGTATTAAAAAGAATTCAGCATGCAACAATTACGCTTGAAGGCTTAAAAAAAGGACAGGTAAAAATTATAAAACCTAAACAAATAAAAGAACTTAAAGGATACCTGTCAAAACTTACAGACAATTAGAGGACTAACCTATGCTTAGAATTGCAATCACAGGTAACATCGCCTCAGGGAAAAGTCAAGTTGAAAAATTTATTGCTAAAAGATTTCCTGTATATGATACAGACAAAATTGCCCATGCTATTTTAAATAATCTAACCGATTTTTACGGACAAGATGTCTTTACAAATGGCCATATAGATAGGAAAAAGCTGGGAAACATTGTGTTTAATAATCCTGAACTAAAACAAGAACTTGAAAACATTATTCACCCGCAAGTTAAAAGTAAAATAATGGAAATTTTTGAAAATCATAAAAACGAAAAAGCCATATTCATTTCTGTACCATTGCTATTTGAAGCAGGATTTGAAAACATTTTTGATCGAATTATTCTTGTAACTGCTGATGAGAATCTGCGTCTGTCAAGACTTATGCAAAGAAATAACCTTTCAAAAAAAGAGGCAGAGTCAAGAATTAATTCACAACTTCCTGATGAAATAAAAAAGAAAAAAGCTAATTATATAATAACAAATAACTCATCTCTGTCAGATTTAGAAAAACAAACAAATTTGATTCTTAGCAAATTATTCGGGTAAATTATCCAAAATAATTTTTCCCAGCCTTCCTTCTCTAAAATCTTTTAAAATATATATTGCTGTTCTCTCCGTATCCGGACTGTCACCCTTAATAATCCAATTTCTTTTTAAAGCAATATCCTCAAGAGTTAATGTATTTGTTTTATAATAATCTTTTATAAAATCAATCTCTTTAGATTCAGATAAAAGTTCTAACAATGCTTTTGCTACAGGTTCCGGAGAATATGCATTTTCCGAAACTGAACTTACAAATGCAAGTTTTACTGCTTGAAGCTGGTCATCCTGTCTTGTTGGAATTATTCCTGGGGTATCTAATAAATCGAGCTTCGGGTTTATACGAACCCATTGCTGTTGTCGTGTTACACCTGCTTTAGCGCCTATTTTTGTTTTTGATGACTTTGTTAATTTATTTATAATACTGGATTTGCCAACATTTGGCATACCTACAACCATTGCCCTTGCAGGACGTCTTAACAGTCCTTTTGCCATCAATGCTTGTATTTTGGGTTCACTAAGTTTTACGGCTGTATTTACAACAATATTTAAATCATTCTGCCCTTTAGCTTCTGTGAGTATGACCGGACATCCGGTTGTATTGTTTAGATACTTTACCCAGCTTTTTAATTCTGTTTTTTCAACCAAGTCAGCTTTATTCAACAAAAGAAGCCTTGGCTTATCTCCCAAGAGCTTCTCTATGTTTTTATAACTACTTGATAAAGGTAATCTGCTGTCTCGTACCTCTATTATTACATCAACAAGGTTTAATTTTTCCTTTAGCTGACGTTCCGCTTTGGCAATATGCCCAGGATACCAGTGTATATGCAGTTTATCTTTTTTCAATTTTTTCCCTAATACGTGTTGCCTTACCTGAACGTTCTCTCAAGTAATATAATTTTGCACGGTTTACATCACCTTTTCTTTGAACAGTGATTTTGTCAATACGAGGTGAGTGTACTAAGAATACACGTTCTACACCAACACCTTGGAATACTTTTCTTACAGTAATTGTTTTATTTATTCCTGAACCGTGCTGTGCTATTACAGTACCTTCATAAGCCTGTAATCTTTCTTTATTACCTTCTACGATTTTTACAGAAACTCTAACTGTATCACCTGTGTTAATTTCAGGTAATTCTCTTGTTGTGTATTCTGATTCTAATTTTTCAATTATCGGATTCATTTTGCTATTCCTTATATTTTGACTACTGTACATATATCAAAATCATAAATAAAAAAAAAATTAAAAACAAGTGGTTGTAAACTTTTTTGGATAAATTGTAAAGATTTTCTAATCTTTTGTAACAATTTAAATCTGTATAGGCAAATATAAATATTTACAAGATTTACTAAAACAGTTAGTTGTAGGAAATCCGGAATGATAAATCCAATAAATAGCAATAATACATCATTCAAAAGTGGCCCATGGTACGCAAATGTAATAACAAACGTTACAAAAGTAGATGCTTTTGGCCCCATTGTTGCATTAGAAGGAACCGTTGATACAGGAAGGGCTGTTCAAGCATATAAAAGAGGCGGAAAAAATGAAGCCAGAGAGAGAATGATTGAAGATATCACCGGCGGAATTGTATGGTTGTTTGGTGTAAAATCACTCAATGCGCTTGGAGACAAGGTATTAAACAAACTTTACGGCGGCACTTTTGATGTAGGTACGGACAAGGTTCTTAGAACTCCTTTCGATAATTTTATGAAGAAAAATGCATCAAAAACGTTTGCAAAAAATCCAAAAACGGTTGCTCTGGTAAAGGCTGTAAAAGTTTTAACAAGCATTGTACTTGCGGATTCTTTTATAGGACTTGTTGTACCTAAAATAAATCAAAAGCTTACAAAAGTCCTTACAGCTAAAGAAAAAGAAGCAAAAAAAGACACAAATAATAACCTCTCATTTAAAGGCGCAGGCGGAGTTAGTGCTATTAATGTATTTACTAATGCAATTGAAAATACAAACATAGGAAAACTAATTTCTACAGATGCAGGTCTCATAAGCGGAAGAATATACAGTGCCAGAAATGACAATGAAAGACGCGAAATAGCTATTAGAGATATTGGTTCAATTTATTTCTATTTACTTGCAAGCAATCATGTCGCCGGTTTGCTTAATTTAATTGAAAGCGGAAAAGTATCAAGACTAAATCCTGACTCTGCAAATATACTAAACGAATACTTACTAAAATATATTGAAAATAATGGCGGCGAAGTTAGCGTTGATAAGTTCAAAAAAGATGTTCTTGGTAACTCCAAAATTAAATTACCTGAAAATATAGAATTTGAAAGCGGAGAAATTTCCAAATTAAATAAATTATTTAATAGCAAAAAAGAACCTCTTCAAGTAACTACAGTTGAAAAGCTTAAAGCATCCGGCAAATTCTCACAGGAAATAATGAATAGAATAGAGGAAATGTCAAAACTACAGCCGCTCAGAAGAGGAGAAGCAGTTGTTACAAAACAACAAATAATTGATGCGATGAATATTGCCGAAATTAATAATCCGAAATTATTAAATGAAATATTTGATAAATATACACAAGGAGCTCATAAAGATGAGTTTAAGTATATTTCGAATGACAAACTATATAAACTGAAATCCGAAATGGAAAATTATGTAATAGATTTATGCAAAAATAAGGAAAAAATATCTAAACATATATTAAACAAAAACAAAAATAAAAACTTAATATTCAGCGGAATTAATTTTGCGGCAGGATTTGCAGTTGCAGCATTATTCCTGTCAACATTTATTCCTAAATTCCAGTATTATGTTACTAAGAAAAAAACAGGAGTAGATGCATTCCCAGGAACTTATGATTACAATAACACTGATAAAACAGCTAATTGAGGTATTTATTAACTTTTGTAACAAAAAAAATGAGCTCTGAAATCAGCTTATTTTTTTTTACTTTATATATATGTAAGCAGTTAATAAGGATTTTAGATATGTTAATGTTCTGTCCGACAAAAGAAGATAGTAAGTGCGCAAAACTTTTAGGAATAACTTCAAAACAAGATAATGAAGGCGGTTTAATTTGTCAGACAACAAGCCTTCTTGCTCCTATTAATTCTGATGGCGGAGTTGATACTTGCAGCTTTTATTCAGGACCATCAGATGCAACAATTCTTGCTTTCGGTGAAAATTGCGAATCTTGCGGTTCTATTGCATTCTCAGGAGATGGTGAATCTTGCGGTTCTATCGCATATTCAGGAAGCAGTGAATCATGCGGTTCAGTTGCTTCTTCTGGCAGTTCTTTCTCCGGTTCTTGCAGCTATTCTTGCTAATTAACTTAATTTGTTATAAAAATTTACACCGGATAAAATCCGGTTTTTTATTTTATCCATTGTCAAAATTCTTTGATAATGGTACGATTTTATTATAGATGGGGGAATATATGGAAGAGAAATTTAGCATATTACAATTTTTAAAAAGTGCTGTTGCGACAGGCGCTTCTGATGAACATATTATGGTTGGACATTCTCCTTATATACGAAAAAATGGGTTTATACGAAAAACAAATATTGAACCTCTGACAAAAGAAGATGTTGAGAATGCTGTACTGGAAATTGCTCCCTCCGGAATCCATGACTCTATATTATCTGCTTGTGACTTGGATTTTATGTTTGAAATAAAAGGTTGTTCTAGATTCAGAATTAATTATAACAGACAAATCGGTCAACCGGGTTTGGTAATCAGAAATATTTCATACAATATTCCTCAATTGAATGACTTATCAATGCCATCAATACTTGATTCTTTTGTTGAATATCAAAATGGTATAATTCTTGTCACAGGACCTACCGGCAGCGGCAAATCGACGACTATAGCATCATTAATTGACAAAATAAATAAAACTGCATCTAAGCATATTGTGACAATTGAAGATCCTATTGAATATGTTTTCGGTTGTAAAAAAAGTATTGTTTCCCAAAGACAAGTCGGTGTTGATACAAAGAGTTTTTCTGATGGGATTAAATACGCATTAAGACAAGATCCGGATATAATATTTATTGGTGAAATCAGAGACAAAGATACAATGGAAGCTGCACTTAAAGCGGCTGAGACAGGTCACCTTGTTTTATCCACTCTACACACAAATGATGCCGTACAAACAATTAACAGAATAGTTAATATGTTTGAAGAATCAAACAGATATCTTATTAGAAAACAATTATCAGAGACTCTAAGAGCTACAATAGCTCAAAAACTTGTATATTCAGAAACTCAACAAAAACGTTTTCCGGCTTGCGAAATCATGGTTGTCACTCCGACAATAAAAGATTATATAAACAAAGATAATACAGAAGAAATTTATGAACTTGTAAATGATAATACTATTGATAACATGATTTCACTAAATACATCATTGTCAAACCTTGTTGATAAAGAATATATAACACAAGATGAAGCACTAGAGCTATCTAACGACCAGCCGGCTTTAGAAAAAATATTCAGAGGCGTTTATCAAGGAACTAAAGCATACTATGACTAAAAATTATGTTACAGACGCAATAAATCTTAAATCATATAATTTAAATGACGCTGATAAAATAATTGTTATGTATTCAAAAGATAACGGTCTTATTAAAGGTGTTGCAAAAGGCATAAAAAAGCCAAAAAGTAAATTGGGTGCAAGAATGGATCTTTTAGTCGCCAATACATTGCAGCTGCTAAAAGGTCGTTCAATGGATACTATAATTCAAGCTCAAACCGTAAATCATTTTCGCAAAACCAGAGAAGACATTGACAAACTTACTCTTTCTTCTTATGTATCAGAAGTTGTAATGAATTTTGGTGAAGGCTCAGAATCCGCATCTAAAGAAATTTATGACCTTTTATATAAAGCTCTCAACAGAATTTCTAACTCTATAAACAGAAAAGAGATGCTGATAGCAAGTATTAAATTTCAACTAAAGATGCTTTTAATCATGGGGTTTTGTGTTGAATTAGACTCTTGTCTTTGTTGTGGAGAAAGAATTTTAGATGAAGATATGTACTTTTCTACATCAATGGGCGGAGTAATTTGCAAAGAATGCAATGAGACTTTGGGAATCAAATTAAAAATGCATCATAAAATAAGAGATTTCTTGCAGGCAATGCTTCAATTTGATTTTGATTTTCAAAGCGAGTATGATTCCAAAGCAACTGAAAAAGTCTGTCAAGTATGCTTTGACTTGCTTGACAACTATATTAAAACACATACAAATAAACGTCAGAAATCAATAAAGCTTATCAAGGAGCTTGTATGAAGACACTTCGTATCGGGCATCTTTATCCAAAACTACTTAATATATATGGTGATATCGGAAATATTATTACTCTCAAATATCGAGCAGAGATGCGCGGTATTAAAGTTATTATAAACGAAATTAATATTGGAGATAGTCTGTCTGAAAATGACATTTACTTCATTGGCGGCGGTCAAGATTTACAACAAATAGAAGTCTCAAAAGAACTTCAAAAAAATAAAGAGTTCTTAACCAGAGAACGTGACAGAGGTGCTGTTTTTTTAGGTATTTGTGGCGGCTATCAACTTATGGGACATTATTATAAACCTCATAAAGGAGAAATTTTACAAGGAATCAGTTTATTAGACGCATATACAATCGCCGGTAATAATAGATTTATCGGAAATGTTACAGCAGAAACCGATTTTGTTTCGCCAAAATCTTTGGTCGGATTTGAAAATCATAGCGGGTTAACCTATTTGCAAGGAGAAACATTGCCATTAGGAAAAGTTATTATAGGTAATGGAAATAACGGTACAGATAATACTGAAGGTGCGAGATTTAAAAATGTATTCGGTACGTATTTACATGGTTCTTTTTTACCCAAAAATCCGCAATTTGCAGATTTCATGATAGAACTTGCAATAGGTGAAAAACTTCAACCGTTAAATGATGATATAGAAATAAGTACACATAACTCGTTAGTAGGGAAAAAATACTAGTTTGTTACTTACCGAACCGTCTGTTCCTTCTCTTATATTCCAAAACACATTCTGATAACTTAATTTTATCAAATTCAGGCCAATATTCAGGAACTACAATGAATTCAGAATACGCAATCTGCCAGAGCAAATAATTTGAAATACGCATTTCTCCACCCGTTCTTATCAATAAGTCCGGATCCGGTATATTTTTTGTATACATATGCTCTGAAAGTATATCTTCTGTAATGTTTGTAATACCTTCATCAATAATATTTTGAACAGCATGCACAATTTCATCCCTTGAACCGTAATTAAAAGCTATTTGAAGATTTACACCGGTATTATTTTTTGTTGTATCAACCGCATTAGCAAGGATTTTCTGTAATTTATCACTTAATTTTGTCGTGTCACCTATGAAAGATATAACAACATTGTTTTCATGCATTTCTTCCAATTCGTTTTTTAATGTTTCACCCAACAAATCCATAAGAAAGTTTACTTCTTCGGGTTTTCTATTCCAATTTTCTGTAGAAAATGCATATACTGTTAAATATTTAATACCAAAATCGTCACAAGCACGCATCGTTTTCTTTAAGGCATCTACACCTTTTTTATGGCCTATCGGAGTCGGTAAATTATGTTCTTTTGCCCACCTTCTATTGCCGTCCATTATGACAGCTATGTGTTTTAATTTACATTCTTCTACAATCTTTTTTATATCTTCCATTTTTATCCTTAATAATTTTCCAATAATTCAAATATTTTAAATACAGGCTTCTCTAGACTTTCCACGCTTACGTTCTCATCCAGCTCCAAAGTAATTGTTGGAATGTTTCTTTCAACACCCGCCCATGTTCCAAAGCTTCCTGGAGTTGGATACCCGATTGAAGGTTTGACGGGATAACCTATTATACCTGATATTTTTTCTGAGATTTTTTGAGCGTCACCGTCGTAGTTTACAACTTTAAATGGTGCATGGAGTGTTAATATCAATTTTGGTTTTATCTTCTCAACTACTTCAATAACATATTTAGTACCCGCTTCGCTTGCCGGAAATTCTCCCCCATAGAATTCGTCCTTTACCGATTTTTCCCAATTCTTCGTCGGGAAATTTCTATTTAAATCTACACCATTTTCATTAGTTCTTTTGTTATGATTATACCCATACTTATTAAGACAAGGTATAAACAGAATTTTTGTGGTTTTAATATGTCTTTCCAAATACCTGTCAATGAGACACTTTCCCTGCGGTTCATCGCCGTGAAAACACCCTATTACAAGAACTGACGCACTATGATTTCCCAAGAGTTCCATCATTTTGCTCCTATGGTTTTAAGACAGCGAGGACAAAATCATCTGTAAAGTATTCATTTGCACACCTTTGAATGTCCTCAGGCGTAACATTTTTTACATCCTCTAACACCATTTCTCTGTAGTTAAAAGGTTTACCCATTATGGAATAATATGCCATGTTATTTGCTTGTTGAGCATTTGTCTCACTTAAGAATTGCTGTTTCCCAATCAAGTTGTTTTTTGCATTATGCAGTTCTTCTTCAGATACAGGTGTTGTTTTAATTTTTTCTATTTCTTCTTTAAAACCTGTTATAGAAGTTTGTATATTAACAGGTTCTGTTCCTATATATATACTAAAAACAGCAGACTTCGCGTGAGTTTCGTAAGAAGTTCTCACTGTATAAGCAAGCCCTTTCTTTTCTCTTAATTCTAAGAACAACCTTGAACTTAAACCGCTTGCACCAAGTATTATATTTAATAGCATTATTACCGGATAATCTTTACTGCCTATAGTAGGAACATGCCACCCTTGAAGAATCTGTGCTTGATTAGCATCTTCTTTTATAAGTTCAACATAATCTTGCTTCAAATCTGCTGGAACTTGGATTTCTGAATCTTCATTTTTTGACATTGGAAGAACGCCTAAATATTTTTCCAACAATCCGTTTTCATTAATATCTCCGACCAGAACTACTGTTTTCTTCCCAGTGTTTAATATCTCGTTATAAGCATTTATTACATCTTCTTTTTTTACATTGTCCACTTCATCAAGGATTTTAGTGTAAGAATTTCCGTAATAATGATTTTTATATATATTTTTGGTAAATAAATCTGAAACTTTGATTTTTGCAGAATCCAGTTCTGCCAATAATTCGCCTTTTTGCTTCAAAAGCTCTTTTTCAAATTCCTCAAAAGTAGTATTTAATGCAATATCACTCAATATTGAAAGAGCAAGTTCAAAATCATCATTAAGACATACAAATCTCAACCTTAAATAGTCTGATTTCATTTCCGTGTAAAGCTCTATTGCATTTTCATCCAATATATTTGAAAGTTCTTCTGACGAATATTTTTTTGTACCTTTCAGTAATAGTCTATTCATCAAAGAATATTCACCTGCATATTTTTCAGGTTTGTTAATAGATATATTTAGGGTTAAAGCAACCCTTGGCGTATCCTTATTCTGCTTTATAAAAGCTTTTATTCCGTTTGATAAAACAAATTCTCCCATACTTGTGTTATAGCATAAAAATCGCAAAAATAAAATTAAATTTTATTTTGTAATAAAATAATAGTAAACAATACTATGGAGAAAATATGAAAAAGGTTTATATAGAAACTCTTGGCTGCCAAATGAATAAATCAGATGCGGAAAGAATGTATGGTATGCTTGAATATTGCGGATACACACAAACCGAAAATCCCAAAGAAGCTGACATGCTCATTATTAATACGTGTTCGATAAGACAGCTTTCCGAGGATAAAGCATACAGCCAGATTGGTGTATGGGGAAAAATGAAAAAGAGCAAGCCTGACTTAAAAATTGTTTTTGCCGGTTGTGTTGCACAACAAGGCGGTAAAA
>CADCNZ010000166.1 GCA_902802935.1 uncultured bacterium
ATGCCGATTAACGATGCATTTAACTTGGTATTACAAGTTGCAGGGTTAAATTATTATACTCAAAATAATACATTAATTGTTATAGCGAAAGATAATGCAGATAATGCAGCATTTTCAAAACAAGAAATGATGACATTTCCTATAAAATATGTAGCGGCTGCAAAAGTTGCAGATTTCTTAAATAAAAATGTATTTGGCATGAAGAGAGCAGGAATGTCAGGAGTAGACGCTGCTACAGTTAATGCTGCAACAAATGAAATTATTGTATTTGGAATGCCTTCAGATGCAGCAATAGTAAAAAAAGTTATCGAACAACTTGATAGAGAACCTCTTACAAGAACATTTGCGGTAAATCATACAACACCTGCTGAGATGGCAGACATGATATGTAATTTATTACTCCCGTCAAGAGGTGTTACAGGCGGCAGCTCAGGAAGCGGTAAAGAAGGATTTGCACCTCCGGCGCCTGGTGTTGGCACAGGCGGAGCGGCAGGAATAGTAACAGGCGGAGCAGCATCAGCATCGGGATCTGATTCATTAAAACTTGGTGCAGGTGTTGTTGCTTGTACAGTTTCACAAACGGCATCTTCTTCTACTGCGCCGTTTGATGTTCAGAACCTTGCTGTTTCATTCTTCCCGCAAAGAGGAACAATTACAATAATGGGTGGTTCTGAAGCTCAAGCAGAGATGATTGAAAAATTTATTAAAACTAATGATATAAAACAACCTCAAGCATATTTGGAAGTTCAAATTGTTGAGTTAAATGAACAAGGTTCAAAAGACCTGCAAAATATTTGGAGTGTAAGCAGTAAACACTGGTCTGCAAACTTTGACGGAAATAGATTCAGTGGTGGAAGAGAAAACTTTGGTCATTTTACAAATTTAACTGAATACACATTTGACGGTGGTTATACAGACCCAAATACTGGAACGTATTATCCTGGAAGACCTTATCCAACGTATGATGATCAAGGTAGAATTACAGGTATGAATTTGCCTCAAGAAGTTTCAAGAACACTACATGCAGTGTTGCCGTCTGTACGTATTCAATACACAATGAACTACTTGATAGAAAACCAAAAAGCAAGAGTTTTGGCTAATCCGAAACTTATTATTACAAACGGTCAAGAATCTACTATTGACTTAACCCAAGACTATGTAGAAAAAGTTACATCTGAGTTCTTATCATCAGCACAAAATGGTGCAGGTGCAACAGGTACTGTTCAAAGAACATATACAATTGGTGAAGATAAAGGTATAAAAGTAGCATTAATGCCGTTTATATCACCGGAAGGTTATGTAACTCTTAACATTAAACCTGAGTATGCAACTGAAGCAGGTAGAGTATATGCAACCGGTGAAACAGGTGCACAAGAACTTCAGGCAACATTATTAAGCAGAAGAAACCTTGATTTGAAAAATATAAGAATTAAGGATAATGAAACTCTTATAATAGGTGGCATGGTCCAAGAAGAGGAATCTAAAACTGTTCATAAAATTCCTCTGTTAGGAGACTTACCGTTAGTCGGTGCAGCATTCAGATCAACAAGTACAGTAAAAGCTAAAACAGAATTAGTAATTATGATTACACCAAAAATCATCAATGATGGTGACGGTGCTATAGCAGACAATATATAATTTATGGCTAATCAACTTGAAAAACTAAAAAATAGTATACGAATTTTATATGTCGATAAATTTGAATTAAACCTGATGAAATCATCAGGTTTTATTCCAGTTGATAAAAAAGAAAAAACTTTCTATGTAATACAAAATAAAGATAGCTCTTTATCAAAGGAAGAAATCACAAAAATAGTACAACAAAAAGTTCATGGAATAGATGTTGTTCAGTGTATTCCGATTCAGAATTCCGATTATAATTATATCTACGATTATATCGATGAAATTTATAAAAAAGCTAATGTGCAGCAAGAATCAGAGGAAAAATCAGGAGAGCCTACAGCTGAGGACATGCTTGTTAGTATAGGCTGGATAACAAAAGAACAGCTTAATGAATGTCAAGCTTTGTCCAAAGAGCAAAATGTCCCTCTTGATGCGATATTCTTTAGTAAAGGGTATCTATCAAACGAAAGAATAGCTTCTTATCTAAAGAAAAAATACGGTTGTGAGATAGTATACAAATCTAACATTGTTACTGATCCTACTATAATGAAACTTCTTCCGGATGATTTTATCGAAAAGAAAAAAACGATAATAATGTCCCTAATGGAAGGTAATAAGCTTGGTGTTGCAATGGTTGATCCAAGCGATAAGTACACAATAAGAGAAATTTCATTATCAACAGGGCGTTCTTTAAATGTATTCTGCATACCATATAACGAATATGATATGTATTTAAAAGAATACTTTATGAAAAAAAAGAGCGAACAGGCAGCGAAGGAAACTGAAAGAATTATCCAAAGTATTGAAGAAGAAGCTGCGCAATACAGTGATGAAGGTAATCTCTGGTCTCAAGTAGAAAAAGAACTTCAAGATGCAAGCGGAAATGTTGCCAAATTTGTATATAAAATAATTACGGATGCTATTGACGCAAAGGCATCAGATATTCACATTGAGCCAAGACTTTCGTATTATGTTGTCCGTGTACGTACTGACGGTATTCTAAAAAAAGTACTTGAAATACCAGGTAGTATAGAACAAGCTGTTATCACACGTTTTAAAGTTCTTGCAAGGATGAATATAGCAGAGCACAGAAGGCCTCAGGACGGAACATTTTCTATTAAATATAATGATAGAATGTACGACTTCCGTATAAATACTCTGCCTGTTTCAGGAAAAGAAAAGGTTGTAATTCGTATACTTGCTCCGGCAGTTAGTTTAAAAGCATCCGGAGAGAAAATGGTCATACAAGGTGCTTCAGAATCGGATTTACAAAAAATTCATGATATGGTGCAATGTCCAAATGGTATTATTCTTACGTCCGGTCCGACAGGTTCAGGTAAAACAACAACGCTTTATACAATTTTAAAAGCATTAAATAAAGAAGATGTTAATATCACAACAATCGAAGACCCGATTGAAATTAAGCTTGAAGGGATTAATCAATCACAAGTTAATCCAAAAGCTGATATCACTTTTGCTTCTTGTATGAGAGCTATATTAAGACAAGACCCTGACATTATTCTTGTTGGTGAAATCCGTGACTTTGAAACTTTGGAAGTTGCTATTTCTGCTGCATTAACAGGTCACCTTGTTCTCAGTACCGTTCACACAAACTCAGCTGCAGCTACAGTAACTCGTTTGATTGAAATGGGTGCCAAAGATTATTTGGTATCTTCAACATTAACAGGAGTTATTGCACAAAGACTTGTCAGAAGATTATGCGACAAATGTAAAGAAGCTTACTTCCCTACTGAAGAAGAAGTAAAACATATAACAACAAACCCTGAAATCCAGCAGCATTTATTAAAGACAAAATTGTATAAGAAAAAAGGTTGTAAAGATTGCGGATATTTAGGTTATTCAGGACGTATGGGTATTTATGAAGTAATGCCTATTACAAGAGAAATTAAAAGGCTTATTGCGCAAGGCGCGCACGACATTGAAATTGAAGAAACAGCAGTAGCATCAGGAATGGTAACTTTGAAACAATCTTGTTTAGAGCATATTACAAATGGAAGAACTACAACAAGTGAGTTTATAAGGGTCCTAGGTTATGCAAGTGATTAAATAAGAAAAAGAGGTTAGTATGCCAATATACACTTATCAAGCATTGAAAAAAGGAAAAGAAGTTGTTAATGGAGAAGTTACAGCTTCAAATCTTAAAGACGCTCGAGATGTCATAAGACAAATGGGATTAGTTCCTACAAAGATTCAAGAATATAGTGATGCAAAAGCTAAAAAAAATGCTCAAATTAAACCTTTATCACTCAGTGAGAAAATAGATTTTATATCAACTTTTCAAATTTTGCTAACATCAGGTATTCCTGCTGTTGAATCGCTTATGTTTATGGAACAGGAAGCGGCAAAAAAGAAAATTCGCGACATGTCAAGAGTGTTAAAAACTCAGATCATGGGAGGTTCAACTTTTGCGGACACACTTGCAAGATACCCGCAAGTATTTGGCTATATTTTTATCGGGCTTGTAAAAGCCGGTGAAGAATCCGGTGAACTCGAAAAAACTTTAGGACGTATAAAGGATTTGCTTACAAAACAATCTAATATTAAATCAAAAGTTATCGGAACTTTGATGTATCCTACATTTGTAGTTGTTTTGGCTTTTGTGATTTCTATTGTTATGCTTGTTTTCGTATTTCCGGCTTTCAAATCTATGTTTGAACAACAGGAAAAAGCTTTACCACTCATTACATCTTTGATGATTAATGCCGGAGATTTCTTGAAAACTTACTGGTATACTATACCAATATTCTTAATTGCAGCATTAGCTTTTATATATATGTGTATAAATTGGAAACCTGCAAAAGAAGCTGTAGACAAAATAGTACTTAAGGTTCCGCTTCTTAATAACTTAATTATGTATGCAAATTATTCAAACTTTATGTCAGTACTTAGTGTATCTTATGAAGCGGGTATTCCTATTGTAGATTGTTTACACTTGGCAATAATAACGCTTACTAATTCGGTTCTCAGAAACAAACTAAGCAGCGCAATTGTAAAAGTACAACAAGGTATGCAAGTCTCACAAGCACTTAAATCAACTAAAGTTATGCCAAAGATGTTACTGTTCATGATTGCAACCGGTGAACAATCAGGTCGTTTGGGAGATATGCTTGAAAAAGCAGTCAATTTCTTAGATAAAACATTAGATGGTATTATTGATACTGTTACAAAAATGATTGAACCTATAATGCTTCTTGTTATAGGCAGCATTGTACTAGTTATGGCTCTTGCGCTATACTTACCGCTATTCCAATCTTATATGAGCTAAAAGAGGATTAAGCTATGGAAAATGAAGAAAATTTAACATTACCTACTGCTGCATGGAGAGAAGAGGTATATATAGAAACTCAAGAATTCATTATTAAAGGGTTCGTATTCATGCCAAAAATAGGAAAAAGAACAAGAATTTTATCAGAAATTCTTAACTCTAATAAGCAATTTTTGGCGGTTAAAGATTGCACAGTGGAAGCAAAATTATTCCCGCAAAGAGATATAGAACATCATTCTTTTATTCAAGTGAATTTATCGTCAATACTTATTATGAGACCGTTAAATGAATAAAACATATGTAATTACAGGTTCTGCATCAGGAATAGGTAGAGCTTTGCTGGAACGATTAGCTAAAAATAATGTTATTTTTGCAGGATATAGGAAGGATGAACATAAATCAGAGTTAAAATCTATTTCTGATAATATTTATCCTTTTTATGTTGATTACACAAAGCCTGATACAATTAAAGCAGCATCACTCTACATTCTTGAGCAAACTGATAAAATAGATACACTGGTTAATATTGCGGGATGTGTTGTTGCGGGGCCTGTTGAAAATATCGATATTGATGAAATCCGTCGACAATTTGACGTAAATGTATTTGGTCATCTTGATTTTACCCAAAGGCTTATTAATAAACTTGAAGGCGGTAAAATTATTAATGTAAGCTCAATGGCAAGCTTTGGGATTTTCCCTTTTATTTCTCCATACTGTGCATCAAAGCGTTGTCTGGACATGTTTTTTAATTCATTGCTTATTGAGAACAAAAAGGATATTAAAATTATATCTATAAAACCTGGAGTTATAAAAACTCCACTTTGGGAAAAGTCAGTTAAAGAGAATTCCAAATATTTTGATAGATTTGGAGAATACTCAAAAGAAATGAAATTTGTTCTTGAAAATGCGAAAAAGAATGAAACTCGCGGACTTTCTGTTAATAAAGTTGTTGATACAATTATAAAAGCAGATTCAATTGCAAACCCCAAGCTTTCGTATACTGTCGGTAAAGATGCATTTGCTGCAAAAATTATTTCTATATTTCCGCAGTCTGTAATAAATAAAATTATTAAAATTGGTATCAAACTCAGAATCCATTAAGAGAATTTAACTTAATATACTTTGAGTTAAATTAGGGTAAATAATATATTAAATAAATCTCGTTAAATATACATAAATGATTATATCCAAAAGAACATACTTTTTATATTTTTTTCTTAATTC
>CADCNZ010000167.1 GCA_902802935.1 uncultured bacterium
ATTTGCATTTAATATTGTATTTGAAACAAACTTACCTTTATAAAAGTTTGCCCAGTTATTAAATACACATGGAGCATTCTTTGCTTTTTCTAATGAATCTATTTTTATAAAATTTAATTTTATTCCTTTATCTTTTGCATAATCAGTTAATTCTTTTACTTCATATTCTACATAAGGGCATTCATTAGAATAATAAATAGTAAAATCCCCGCTATCAATTTCCATTTTACGAGCAGTTTCACTAAACTTTGGTGTTTCGGATGTCTCAAAAGAAAGAGCCATTAACTCATAATCATTGATTGTATCTACTACTTTAAATCCATAATGTTCAAAGAATTTTTTTTCTCCAATAAATGGTTTTTTCTTCCCAGATACTAATGTGCATACACCACTCATTTTTTTAGATTTAGCATCTTTAATAGCATATTCTAATAATTCTTTACCAATACCTTTTCCTTTAAAACTACCTGCTACCCATAAGCAATAAATATACATATAATTCTTTCCGTTGATAGGAACCCAAGCAGTCTCTATTGGTTCATATTCAATAAAGATTTTACCTCTTGCATTTAACTTTCTCAATACATGGCCATCTTTTAATTTGCTTTTAATCCATTCTTTCTTTTTATCAACACCATATTGATGTTTAGGATCACCAATTGCACAACAAATATGTTCTTCTTCAATATTCTTTTCATTTAAATTAATATACTCATTCATAACTCACACCTCTACATTCATTATATCATGAAAAAAGAGAATTTTTACATCCTCTTCTATTTATCGCAATCTCAAAATATGACGATACTTTTAGCAGAAAATATGGATATTAAGGTGTTTTCTTTTTTACTTTATTTGCTTCTTGACCATTACTATTAATATGACGTACGAACAAATTATATGTTTTATCTATTGCTTCAATGGGGATACAATTATCATATAAATCTATAAGTATATTTAATAAATTATTCAAACTATTTTCTATGTATTCTACATTATTTTGTTTCTTGTTATTTACTATATCCATATAATCAATGAAGTTTTTTTCGTCATCTAATTGAATCTTTTTACAATAAAAGCTAGTTCCTTGACCAGTTATATAACCTATTTCAAACCCTTTATTATTTATCTTAATTTGATAACATTCTCCTAATGGTCGTGACGTCGAATAAATATAATTATTTTTGGCATAGCGATATATACATTCAAAAAATAATGCTAATTTATCCACCACTTTTTTATCAATGTCACTCAACTTTTCATCTGAATAATCCCAATTATCATCACAAAAAGCTTTCTTTATCTTGAGTAAATTGAATAAGCCATTTAACATAATCAGTACTAGACATCATTCTATTTATTTCTTCATTTCTAAATTTTTCCTTAGCAATGCATTCTTCAATACATTCATTCTAGAATTGTCTTTTAGTCTTTCCATCTCATCATATGATTTTTTTCCCAAACTCATCATAAAAACCTCCAAAATTACTAATACTATTGTATCATGATTTCTAATTATTTTTTAGTAATTACAGTTACTTTGTATAATTCATTAAATAGCCCCAGAGTTTGACGGGAAGGTATCTAAAATACTTTTTTAATACTTTTTCGCAATTTTTTTGTATTGCTAAAATTTATCTTGTAAATCCAGATTTATTTTGTAATGAATCATCATTTAAACTATATTTGATATCATCACACGTATAATTTCTAGGTTCTTCAAAACACTCGTTATTACCAACAAATAATTTTTTAGCTAAATCATATTTAAATGTAAAATTACTTCCTTTTTTTAATTGAATATATTCTTCTTCTGACATTAAACATACTCCAGGGCAATACCTTTCTCCATCACCAGTTTTATACACTACAGGATTCATTGGATCATATAAGATTCTCGTTTTACCATTACCAGCTTTAAAGATTATGTATGCATGAGATTCTGTACTATTTATTTTACCAAAAACTAGCTCAGAATCAAATCCTAAAAATTTAAGTATATTTTGCACCATTGCACTTCTTTCTGAACATGCTGCTATGTTTTTTCCTCTTAAATCTTTAACTGACAAATAATCCTGACCGTCACTATAAACATCCATTCTTTGAAATACATTTCCTGCATTATATCCAAAATAATTCCAAATAAAATATTGAATCACATTTATTGTAGATGGTTCTCCATACAATTGTCCATCAACATCATTTTTTATGTAATCTAAGAACTCTTTATATACTCCCATATCATCCAAAACAAGTTTTGAAAAAAATTGTGTTTCATTAGATGCTATACCGACTGTTGGTGCAATAAAACTATCATATGAACCATTTATTCCCATTCCTATACTTTCCATAGGTTTTGCCTCTTCCACAAGTTGCTTAATTCTATTGTTTATAAATTCTATTCGTTCATCATCATTTTTTAATTGACTATAAGCATTTTTAAATTCTATGAATGTCATTATTATCAACTCCTATATTAATTGTACCATATTTATTATCTTTTAAAAATTTGAAAAAAAGTTTCTAAAGTTGGTCAAAGAACATAAACTCGCAATTTTTTAGCAAAGAAAAAACTCGCGTTTTCTTTTTTTTATGCTGGTTTGCGAGTTATTTACCATGACATTGCTTATATTTTTTACCACTGCCACATGCTGGCCAAATTAGTAGATTATTCATACTTATAATATTATGCTTATTTCCTTTATTTTCAAATGTTTGTTGACAGGTAACATTTTGTATTTTAAGTACTATTTTTGTCATTTTTTATATAAAATATTCGTCTAATGTGCACAAAATGTGCACAAATTTATAGCATATCCTATATTTTCTTTGTCATATATATTTAACAAATAATCAATTTTTTCAATTTGAATACAACTTTTTATTTTAATATTTCCTCTATTATTTTTTCTCCATGAGTCTTTAATTTAATTGGAGTCAATATATTCGCATTTTTTAATTCCTCAATTGTTTTCGGTCTTAATTCAACTATTTCATCTAATTCATCATTCGTAAATACATAATAAGCAGGTATATTCATTTCATTAGATCTAGTTTTTCTTAATTCTACTAATCTTTCTTTTAAATTATCGTTAATTACAGGTTTGATTTCTTTGCAAAATCTATCTTTATAATACTCATAGTAGTTAATTTCTTCAGTTGATGATAAATTGATATATGATTGAGCCATTTCTTCCATACCTTTTCTAGATTCAAGATATTCATCATTACCTCTGTGCTCTAAATCATATTCTATTTGTCTAATTAAAGCATCTGCTCTAAGAATTTTGTATTTCATTTCTTTTGGGGCTCTATTAGTATTTAATATTGTATCTTGATTAGCTGCTACAACCAATACTCTTCTATAATAATCAAAATTCTTTGAAGCAAAGAACTTCTTAATAGCTGAAGAATTG
>CADCNZ010000168.1 GCA_902802935.1 uncultured bacterium
AGTTCTTAATACAAATTTGTAAGTGAAGATGAAAATTCTCTTTGCCTCGCAAATAAAGAGAAGAAGAAAATGAAGTTAACAAAAAAACAAATTCTTCAACTTAACTCAATATACATTGAGTTAAATTGATTAAGAATGTAAAGATTTGTAAATATACAGAGTATATACATCTTGTATATATCAAAATATGCGCTAACATGATAGTAGAGGTAAGTATGTCAATAGCAAGTATCGACACATCACTTTACACTACCCCGTACTCATCTGCCCTGATAGGAAGCGTAGAGGCAACCCCAACAACTCAACAGTATAAAGAACAGGAGTTACCAAACGTAGCAGCAACAGAAGAGACAACACCGGAAGTTGACTTGAGCAACTATTACTCAAACGTGACTCCCGCAGATTTTAATGCTGATACGACAAGTAACGTTTCTCACGCATCCCAAACACTCTCTAATGCAATATCAGTAGCTGTTGAACACGGAATGGACACTCAGGATGCAGTAAACATCCAAAAAGCAAAGGCTGCATACGAAGCAACCGTTCATGCCGAAAGAGTAAAAAATTCTACTTTTGAAATTTTGGTAAAATAAACATTGGATGTTTGTATCACTGAAAGTTAGATAATACCGCCAATCAGGACCGGTAAAAGTTTGTTTTGCAATTTTAAAATACTTTTCCGCAAAATTCTTCTATCGGACATTCTGCACAACGCGGTTTAGTTGGCTTACAAATATTTTGACCGTGTGTCACTATTAATGTATTTATGTCTATCCAGTGTTTAACCGGAAGCTTAGCTCGGAGTGCAAACTCCGTTTCTTCCGGAGTTTTTGTCTTGACATATCCCAAACGATTGAATATCCTGTGAACATGAACATCAACGCATATCGCCGGTTTATTAAAACCTCTTGAAAGAACAAGATTGGCGGTTTTTCTACCTACACCTTTAAATTTACACAAATCTTCTATTTCATCAGGAACCTGACCACCCAATTCTTCATCAATTTGACGCGACAACTCTATAATTTGTTTTGCTTTGTTTTCATAAAAACCTACAGGATAAATAGCTTTCGCTAAGTCTGCTACCGCTACCTTTTTCATATCATGAGGATTATCTGCTAATTTCAGCATTCTTAGAGTAGCCGGATAAGTTGTTCTGTCATTTGTTCGCAAACTTAGTATACAAGCAATTAAAACAAGATACGGATCCTTGAAAGAATCCATAAGTCCAACAAACTCACTCTTTTGTTGCTTTGCATCTTTTAATTTTTGTACAAGTTCGTCTATTAATATTTCCATACAAAATTATTACATTCTCTCCGGAGCTGAAACCGCAAGTATATCAAGCGCATTTTTCAGAGTAATTTTTATCGCTACCATTAAAGCAAGTCTGGATTTCATAAGTTCTTTATCCTCTCCGATAACTCTGTTTGAATTATAGAAAGAATGGAATTCCTGTGCTAATTCTTGTACATATCTGCAAATAGTGTACACAGTTCTGTTTTGAACAGAATATTCAATTACAGATTTAAACTCCTCCAGTTTCAAAATTAGATTTTTTGCTGTATCTGTAGTCTTTAAAACGATTTTTTTATCAAAGTTTTCTAACAAATCATCTAATTCTGATTTAGTAATAGGTGCCAAAGATTTTTCTCCTGTTTCCGGATTAAGTTTTTCAGAAATTGCATTTCTAAGAATAGAGCATACTCTTGCATATGCATATTGAACATAAAAAACAGGATTTTCATCTGTTGAACGTTTAGCGAGTTCAATATCAAAATCCAACGTTACATCAATATTTCGCATACACATCCAATAACGCGTAGCATCAATGCCGACTTCTTCAATTAAATCATCAAGAGTAACCATATTTTTACGTTTACCCATTCTGACTTCATTACCGTCTACTACCAAATTTACAAGCTGTCCCAACAGAACTTCCAACTTATCAGGGTTATATCCAAGAGCTTCTAAAGATGCTTTTACACGAGCTATATAACCATGGTGATCAGCGCCCCAAATATCAATTAATCTATCAAACCCTCGGTCAAATTTATCTGCATGATATGCAATATCAGCAGTTAAATATGTATTTGAGCCATCGGCCTTTTTTATTACTCTGTCTTGATCATCACCGTACTGAGTTGACTTGAACCACATTGCACCTTCTTGCTCATATAAAAACCCTTTATCCATAAGTTCCTTGTATCTGGCTTCTACTTTGCCTGATTTATGTAAATCAAGTTCTGAGTAAAATTTATCAAAATAAACCCTGAAATCTTTTAATAATTTCTGTTGTTTTTCTTCCATTTCAGATTTTGCAAATTCACACAACTCAGCCAGCGGAATGCCTGATACATTATCCTTATTAACATCCTTGTGTGCTTCCAAATAATTTTTGGCAGTAGGAATCAAATACTCTCCCGGATAATAATTTTTTCTTTCAACTTCATCCGTCGGAAAATCTACATCCATACCTAATTCTTGTTGTATACGAATTCTCAATGAATTTCCAAGTTTTTGGATTTGACTTCCGGCATCGTTAATATAAAATTCTTGATAAACATCATGTCCATAGAATTTTAAAAGATTTGCCAGAGCACTTCCCATGGCAGCCCATCTGCCATGACCTATGTGAAACGGACCGGTTGGATTTGCGGAAACATATTCTAATAATATCTTTTCCTTTTCTATATTATCAGATCTGCCATAGTTCTCTTTTTTCTTTAAGATTTCTGCAACAGAATCTGCAAGTAAAATATCATCTGCTTTAAAATTAATAAAACCCCCTATTACAGAAACTTTATAATTTTTTTGAGTTAATTTTTCTACAATAGCATTAGCTATCATAGGAGGTGCAATTTTAGCAGTTCTTGCAAGCGAAGATATATTCACAGCAAAATCTCCAAATTCAGGGTTCTTTGGTTTTTCAATCTGCAATGTTCCTTGGGAATATTCAGTCATCTGTCCCAAATTTCCTAATTTTATTGATTCATTTATAGCTGCTTCTACTTCGTTTATAAAATAATCTTTTAACATGTTATCCTCGCTTATGTATTAATAGAAATATTATAGAATAAACAAGACAAAATGTATTTTATGTTATACAAATTATGATAAAATGAGAATTATGAAAAAATTTGTTTTGCTATTTTTGTTAATAATTTCGTCTGTTGTTGTTTTGGCAGAAGACGAAGTACAACTGGAACCTGATATTCCTGTAATTAAGGCCTTTAATACAGGAACATTAGATTACGGAAATCCGGAAAATAAATTTGAAGATGATGAAAGCTTTTTAAAACCTTTTGACGCATTTTGTTCTATTAAGGATTTGTTTAAAGAAGAGTTTTTACAGAATAAAAACAAAACAAAAAATTAGTTATAAATACATTCGAAATTGCAGTCACAAATAATTTTTGCTATCATTGTTCTATAGAAAAGGAGTTTAATATGTTTAAAAATTTAGGAAAAGAATTAAGAGATTTTATTTTGCGCGGCAATGTTATGGACATGGCTGTAGGTATCATTATCGGTGCAGCTTTCGGAAAAATTGTCGATTCTTTGGTAAAAGATATAATTATGCCGCCAATTGGTTTTGCTCTTGGTAAAGTTGACTTTACAAATTTGTATTTTACAATTCATCCGCTCGGTGAGAAGTTTGATTCTCTTGAAGCTGCTCAAGCTGCAGGTGCAGTAACAATAAACTATGGTGTATTTATAAATACAGTAATAGGTTTCTTGATTGTCGCTTGCGCTATTTTTGCAATAGTGAAGGCAGTTAATACAATCAAAGACAGAGCTTGCAAGGAAGAAAAGGCGGAAGTTGCAGCAACAGAAAAAGAATGCCCGCACTGCTGCACTATGATTCCTATAAATGCCCACAAGTGTCCGAATTGCACCTCAGATTTAAGCTAATAAAATTCAAGTATACGCAATAAAAGAGCCTTATCAAAATAAGGCTCTTTTATATTAAAATGAATACGTTAATCCTATATTTGCAGAATATATTCCATTGTTCCAATCATAAAAACTTACTTTTTATTAACAAAGCATATTTATACATTTTTACATTTCAAGGTTCATTTGAGAGAATTGTATAATTTTATTTTTACCTCTGTGTTTTGCATTATATAGTGCGTGCTCTGCATAACGTATAACAGTATTTGCGTCTTCATCAACATCTGCCATACAAGGATATGTTGAAATACCTCCTGA
Organism: uncultured bacterium; assembly: GCA_902802935.1. GTDB lineage: Bacteria > Cyanobacteriota > Vampirovibrionia > Gastranaerophilales > Gastranaerophilaceae > CAG-196. The sequence continues at coordinate 4,216 of CADCNZ010000168.1, forward strand.
AATAGTCACTCTGTGAGCTTCGTCCTCACCTGCAGGAATAAATTCCATCTTTTCGATTTCTCTGCGGAATCTTTCTCCGAATAAGAATGCATTCTCTTCAGATGTGTTTGGAAGCACAAGTAAAAATTCTTCATCACCGTATCTCGTTACAATGTCTTCTTTACGTGCCATCGCATCAAGTTTGTTAGCTATATTTCTGAGAAGAATATCCCCCCATTCATATCCGTACATATCATTTACTACCTTAAAGAAGTCAATATCAAAAAGAATACAAGAAAGTTTTGTACCATATCTTCTTGAACGTGAAATTTCTTCCTCAAGGCGTTCCTGCAAATATTTTCTGTTATGAAGCCCTGTCAAATCATCCGTTGTAGAAACTTCTTCAAGTTTATCTTTTATTGATTTAATTTTTAATAATGCATTTGCTCTTACAATAAGTTCATCAGTATTTGCCGGATCTTTAATAAAGTCAAAGCCTTCAGCTCTTACGGTTATATCTCTTCTGGTTGGACCAAAGAAAAGAATCGGGCAAGGAAACTTGTTGGTCATAAGTGCATCTTTTGCCAAATCAATATTTTCTACAATCATAAGTGAAGGATTTGTAATTGCATAATCTTTCATCTGATCAATAGAAACAACTCTTACATCTGCTTCGTCTATATCCATTAGCACTGTTTGCAACTCAGGCATTGGTTTTGTTGAATAAATAACAATATTGCTCATTCTTCTTTCCTTTATCTTGTTGAGTCAAAACCCCAACATACAAATTAAATTCTCTTTTGAAATTATAACAAATCTTTACAAAAAACTCAACATTAACACAAAT
>CADCNZ010000169.1 GCA_902802935.1 uncultured bacterium
ATATTATAGAAAACATGTATTCAAAAGTTTTCCAAAAATTACATCAGAACGGATGTTTAGTAGGGGTACAATGTTTTGAAAAATGTGATTGGCAGCTTGTACTGTCTTCCGGTGTAGATTTGATTTCGTTTGATGCATATAATAATCCAAATAACATTGGAATTATTGCCGATAAAATAAACTCTTATTTAGCAGCAGGCGGATATATTAATTGGGGGATTGTGCCGGTTAAGACAGAAGCTCTTATTAAAAGTCTTACGATAGATAACCTGCAGAACAGATTCAAGAAAACTGTTGAAGGCATTGCTAATCAAGGGGTTAATATAAATCTTCTTTACAGACGTTCTCTTGTATCAATACAAGGTAATATCGACAAGCTTCCTATAATTTTTGCTGAAAAAGCGTTGATTTTATCAACTCAATTAGCTAAAAAAATACCTCTTACTGCTCAACAGTAGATTCTTCAACTACACCGTTTGAGTCAATAAATATTGTATTTCTGATAAATGCATGAGCCATTAATAATAAATATGGATTCATTTCATTTGTTGCAGACAGATTTACTTTAGCTTCCGGCTTATCAAAAGTCTCCTGCTTTTTAGGTTCAATAGCTTCTACATCAATAGTGGAGTTCATTGCATGAGAAGAAGCTTCTTCCATAAGGCTTTTTTGCAGTGTACGTTTTGGAAAATCTTCTGAACATATAATATATACATCTACGGAATTTGAAGTTGTTAAAGTAAATACACCTTTAACATTGCCATAATTTCTCGTTTGAATCAATACAGTGAGTTTGGAGTCATTTGATTCATTCTCTCCGTCCGGAGGGCTGACTTCTAAATCAAAACCAACACCTTCATTCAATGGAAGCCATGGCAGATATAAAAGCATAAGACTTTTAAGAGTTTGTGCCGGATTACCTGATTCAGCCATAGAAATACACGAATTTATTACACTCAAAGTGTCACGAATTTGTTCTCCCGACATACCGTTTTTTGATGCTGATGCCATTGCTATAATAAGGTTTGCAACTGCCTGTTTACCGTTTTTTAAAATCATTTCAGAAATGGCAGGCATGCTTATCATACCGCTAAAAAATAACATTACTGCATCTTTTTGCGAGGCTTGAGCTGCTTGCGGTTGAATATTTTGAGTCACATTTGCTTGAATTTCTCCTATATCATCAAAAATTTGAGATATTACTTTTTGATTTTTTATAAGTTCCTGATTTAAGTTATCTAATAGAAGAGTATTAACGTTTATAGGATTATTCTTGTTTTGTGCTGCTTGTAAAATTCCGCCCAATGTTTGAGGAAGCCCAAGCAAGTTTTTAATATACACTGATCTGTCCATACTTGCTATTTGATTCATTTCAAGTTGATTTGCCATTGCTAGGGTATTTAAAGCATTTTGTGCCGGATTAGATTTTGTTTGTGTAAAATTTGAAGAAAAGCTGTTTTGCCCCATATTAACATCAGGATTCTGTCGGAGTTTTATCAAATAAAGCTCCGGATTTCTAAGACTTGCAAGAATTTTTCCAACGCTAAATCCGTCCATAATTTAAATTATAACAATTATAAAAGGTTTATCAAGTAATGTATCAAATTATTATGTATTGATGCATTTTATCCCCAGGTGGGTAATGTACTGAAAGACGTGTGTATTATTAAATAGTTTTGTAGGATAAATAGGAGGATTCAAAACAATGGTAACAGCTGTTCAAACAGAAAAAAAGAGTATTAATGTTGTTATAATAGAAGATTTTAAATTAACTCGTGTAGGTCTGAGATGTGCATTGAATTCAAATGAAGATATTGATGTAATAGGCGAAAGTGATAATGCTGTCGACGGATTAAAGCTTATAGAAAAATATAATCCGGATGTTGTCTTAATGGATTTAGGCCTTGCGGGGATGAACGGAATTGAGGCAACCGTAAAAGTTAGAGAAATGAATCCGGCAATAAAAGTTATAGCATTAACTTCCCATGATAGAGAAGAAGAAGTTATTGCAGCTCTTTCATCTGGTGCCATGGCATATTGTTTAAAAGACATTGATCCTTCAAAGCTTGCAGATGTAATCAGAGATGTGAATGGAGGGGTTTGCTGGCTGGATCCTCTTATTGCAAGAAAAGTTCTTGATGCATTTCCAAAACAAGAAACTCTTGGTATATTAAGAGACAGCTCATCTGAAGAAGGACGCGTTCCTCTTACAGAAAGAGAGTTTGAAGTCCTCAAACATCTTGTAGAAGGTAAAAGCAATACTGAAATTGCCAAAGAATTAATTGTTAGTGTTCATACAGCAAAAGCTCATGTTTGTTCAATTTTACAGAAAATGTGCGTCAATGACAGAGTGCAAGCTGCTGTTAAAGCTGTTAAAGAAGGACTTGTATAATATTATCACTATTCGATTGCATTTATCCTCTTTTTATAGTACTTTTATAGTAAATAAGTACTAGAAAAGAGGATAAATTAATGAACACAACTATTGAAAAACAACCTGAAAATATCGTTAAAGTCGATATTGAAGTTCCTGCAAAAGATGCAGTAGAGTATTACAACAATGCAGCAAAGAGAATTGCTCAACATATAAACATTCCGGGATTTAGAAAAGGTAAAGCGCCCAGAAATATTGTAGAACAAAATATTGGTGAAGAAAGAATAAAACATGAAGCTCTTGAAAATGCTTTGCCTAAGATTTTTTCAGAAGTTATCAAAGAAAATAACTTTGATGTAGTTACTCAGCCTTACGTAGAATCATATGACTACAAAATTGGCGAAGATTTAAAAATTACTGCAAAGTTAGAACTTAGACCGGAAGTTACTTTAGGTCAATACAAAGATTTAACTGTTGATGTTGACGCATACAAAATCCCTGAAGATGCTATGCAAAAATCTATTGACGGTCTATTAAATCAACACGCAACAACAGTTGTTGTTACAGATAGAAAAACTGTAAGCTCTGATATTGTAGTTTTTGATTTTGACGGATATTCAAACGGTGAAAAAATTGAACACGGTGATGCTAAAAATTATACATTGGATCTCGCAAATTCAAGCTTTATCCCAGGATTTGCTGAACAACTTGTTGACAGAACTCTCGGTGAAGATTTTGAAATTAATGTTAAATTTCCTGATGAATATCACGAAAAGAAACTTGCAGGTCAGCCGGCAACATTTAAGTGCAGAATTAATGAAATAAAGACAAAGGTTCTTCCTGAACTAAATGATGAATTTGTACAAAAGGTTGGTCCTTTCAAAACAGTTGATGAATTAAAAGCTGATGTTCAAAAATATTTGGATACACAAAAAGCTGATATTGACAGAATGAATTCAGAGAAGGCTATTTTTGAAAAAGTTACATCTGATGCAAAAGTTGAAATTCAACAATCTATGATAGACAGAGAAACTGATGAATTGGTAGAAGAATATAAACAGAAGCTTATGTCTCAAGGATTCACTTGGGATCAAGCGGTTCAGGCTCAGGGATATGATAATATTATGAAACAATTGAAAGAAGATGCAGCAGTAAGAGTTAAAAACTCTCTTGTTATAGATAAAATAGCTAAAGAAGAAAATATTACTGTTTCTCAAGGTGACTTTACTTCCAAACTTGCTGAACTAAGTCAAATGTATCAAATTGATCCTGTAACAATGGCAAAACAATTGTCACAAACTCCTGGAGTTTTGAATGCTCTTTCTCAGCAAGCTTTAAATGAAAAAGTTACAAAATTCCTGTCTGAAAATAATAAAGTAAACCTAAAATAGTATAATTACTACAAGGAATAAATATATGGGGCTGTTGTTTTAACAACAGCCCCATATATTATATTTATAAAACTTAGTATCGAGGCTTCATTGGTTTGATGACACCATCTTCTGTATCAATTCCATCACAATTTGGGTTGAAAAATTGTTTTATTGTATCCAGATTATTTTGCATTTCACTTGAATGACAAAAAGCATCACTAAAAGTTCTTGATATAATTGGCTTTTTGCCGTCATCACTTGTAACCAGTTCTCCTGTATTAAAAACTCTTCTTCCGGTTAATCCGTCATCTATATAAAATTTTAATAATTCAGAATTTCTCAAATCAATTTGAGTATCATCATCTGGGGCTAACGGTATCAAGATTCCGTCATTATCATTAATCTTAATATAAGCTAGTCTTGTTTGCGATACTCCATCAGGATTTTTTCTTGTTTTTGGGCTTGGAACAGTCATAGTTATTGGGATAGATGTTTCTGTACTAGCACCTATATCTATATTATATATAATACCGTTTGATGCCACAATCGGATTTCGGTTAAGCTCTTCTGAGTCAGGATCATACGGAATATCGCGTAAAATATTATTACATGTTTTTATAATGTGATCGGAGGTTATGTCATTAAAATCATTATATGATTGGGTAATTATACTAAGAAGACTATTATAACCGGTTTGCCAGTATGAACGATATGCTTTTTCCACATTATATCTGGTTAGAGTCATTCCCATTGCCGAAATAATGCCTATGATAGCTATACACAAAAGAAGTTCCGCAATGGTAAATGCTTGTTTAAACTTTTTCATTTTTAATCAGCTCCCATAATTCTCTATATGTATCTATTATAACACATTTTTGTTTAATTTTTTCGGGGGTAACATTAATTTCAGTATGGTTTTCTTTTATCGCATATATTTTTTTCCCCAGCTTTGCCGCTTCAAGTACGGGAATAGAGCCCGCTGCTGTATAAGGTACTATTAAAAAATCTATATCATTAACAGAAATTCCGTCATTTTTTGTTGAAATTTTTGGCGCTGAAGAAAGTCCCAATAGTATACAAGGTAAAAACGTAGGCGTTATGTATTCTGCTGATGCTCTTGGATCAACAACTTCTGTTGATATTTCCAGATTTTCAAAAGCCGGAGCATGAGCACAAGGAACTTGCAATTCTTTTGAAATATAGTGAGAAATTATAGCCTCTACTCCCCCAACGGGATCGACACCAATACCGTTTGCATAGTCATTACTTTCATCCTCAGGGAATTTACAAACTATGGCAATTGCGTCTGCTCCTTTGTTAATGAGTTTTTCGGCTGCATTTTTTATTGTTGACAGATTGTTTACATTTCCTGTCGATATGCCAGATTTGTCTACGTAAAAACTAACCCCTGCATCCTCTTCCGTAATTTCATATCCTATAATATCAATGCCATATACTGTTTTTACAGCATTTATCGTGTTAATATGAACATTTAATACTCTTTTAGAAATAGCCTTGTCAAACACTATCCCTATTTTATTTGATTCAAAGTCTACCGGCAAAAGCGTTATACGCTTACGAAAGAACTCATCTGATGAATACCCCTCAACATAAAGCATATTATTTGTTATACCCGAAAAACACGCAGCATTAACAACATTTGGGTTTACTATTAATTTAGATATTTTTGAAAATTTTCGTGCCCATATACTTGCATCTCCGGCAAAACCGCCAATAGATGCTCCAATACCTGTAGGAACTATAAATGCGCCAATCTTCATAGTTCAAGTATATCATAAATTTTTATCTATAATCTTAAGTGTTTACACGTAACCGATAAAATGTTATATTATATTTGGAGATACTTATGCAGCATAATATATTAAGAGACTCAAATATTACTAAAATTTATCTTATATATGTAGAAAACGGTTCTAAAAAACGTTTTCAAGTATCTTTAAGGTTTATTGATCAGAAAGAATGCTATTTTGCAACATCAACACCTGTTGGTTTTTCTAAGCCAAAAAGAAAGACTCCTGCCGAGATAAAAGTTTATACTCAAGATGGTATCTACGAAACGGAGGTTTCTTTATTAGAATCTCAAACTTCGCTAAGAGAAGTGCTTTTTGAAGTTAGTATTCCAAAAAATTGGAAATTCACACAGCTGAGACAAAGTTCACGTAAATTAGTATCTTTACCGTTTAGTATTAAGTATAATGATGGTTTTGTTATAGAAAATCAAACCTACGATTTATCCCTTGGGGGAATTTCTTTCTTAAGTGATAAACCTATTCAAAGTATATACAAAAAAATTTCTTGTATTGTAACAATTGAGATGCCTAAAGAAAATATTATCAATTTCCCTGACGGTAAACTCGTTGCTGAGGCAAAATACTGCAGAGAAATTTTTGATGTTGAACAATTTGATGAAAAAACTTTTTATGCATTTAAGTTTGTTAATTTATCAGCTGAAGATGCAGAAATTTTAAAATCATATCTTCTTCGTTTAAATTAAATTGACTTTGTCGTTTTTAGGACTAATAATATAATTATAGAGTAAGGGTAGTTTAATGAAACTTTTAAACAGACTGAAAATTTTTGAACAGAAGTACGTTTTTTTAAGATGGGCAACAGGAGCTGAGTATGGAAAAATAACATACGTCGGTGATGATTATATTGAATTTCAAATTATAGATGTTGATACTATGGAATATAGAGAAACAACTATTATAAATGCCGGATTGATTCTTGAAGTTGTATTTGGAGGTTCGGATATTTCAAGAATTGTTGCAGAAATTTCTTCTATGCTTCCGGATTAGTATAATTATCTAAAATAAATTTTTCCCATTTACCCGCAAGTATTTTTCTGTTAGAATACTTGTGAGGGCTTGTAACATGAATAGAAAAATATATGTATCGTTAATAAGTATTGCGTTATTTATCAGCACATCCGGTGTTGATGCAAAAATGACAAGAGAAGCACATTCGCTATATCAAGAAGCATGCCGATATGAGTATAAAGGGGATTATAATTCTGCTATTAACGTTATACAGAAAGCTCTTGATATTAACGGTGAAGACGCTATGCTTTATACAAAAATAGCAGGTTTGTACTCTGATTCAGGTCAATACGAAAAAGCTCTCGGTGCATATAAAAAGGCTGCTAAATTACGCCCAAATGATGCTTTTATATACATTAGTATTGGTAATATTTTACAAACAATGGGTGATTATGAAAATGCATATAATTCATTTATACAAGCGCAGCAAATATACCCTGAATATAAGTATAATTACTTAAATATAGCTAATATAGAATACTTTAGAAAAAATTATGCAAGTGCAATAGAAAATTATAATACGTTTTTGAGTGCATACCCTGAACATATGGAAGCAAGTGAAAACTTAGGAAATGTTTATTTTATTTCCGGACAATCTGACAAGGCATGTGACATATATTCTGCAATTTATAAAAAATATCCGTCAGCATTCAAAGAATATGCAAATTATGGTATGGCTTTATATAATACTAAACAATTTAATGCTGCAGTGCCAATGCTAGAGAAAGCTTTATCTGACAGCCCTGAAGACGAGGCAATTATTGCAAAACTTGCTCTTTCATACCAAAATATAGGAGAAGACGAAAAAGCATTGGAACAATATGAAAAAGTGTTTAAGCTTAATCCAAAGCTGATTGCATTAAAATTCGATTATGCTAATTTGCTCGGGAACATGAATCGCAATGAAGAAGCCATTGAGCAGTACAAAGAATACTTAAAAGAATTTCCTAATGATGCCGATGCGTACAGGAATTTAGGGCTTGTGTATAAAAAGACCGGAGATAATTATCTGGCTCTCTTTAATCTTGAAAAATCTTACTCCAAAGATCCTTCTAATATTGACACAAAAAAAGAACTGGCTTTGTGCTATCATAAAAAGCAAGATTACGTAAATGCCCTGAAATACTATAATATGGCATTGAGCGCAGAACCTGAAAATTATGAACTCCTTGCAAACAAAGCCTTGACTTTACACGCGATGAATAATTATGTATCTGCTATTGAATTATATAAACAACTAATTGATAAACAATACAACGAGAGACTTAAACAAAATCTCATTGCAGCATCTGTAGCTTATGGCTATAACTTATATGATAAACAAGACTACGGACAAGCTATTCTCTATTTTGAGGATGCAATTGATCTCAATCCGCAAGAAGCTTCGGCGTATTTTGGTTTTGCAAAAGCTAATGAGAAAATGGGATGTACTGAAATTGCATATACAAATTATCAAAAAGCTATTTCAATTGATCCGAAAAATGTTGAATATACAACAGCATTTAATAATTTTAAAAATGCAAATAAAAACTTTTATTCACAACCTGTCAATATGACTACAAATAAGGAACCCGAAAAAGCTCAAAAAATTAGCGGGGATGTTACTTATGAAAAACTTATCAAAGCAGGAGATGAAGCTTATAAACAGCAAAAATATACTGATGCTATTGATAATTACACAAAAGCTGTAATTTTTATGCCACAAGATAAAGTAACAATGCTTAAAATTGGAAATTTATATAAACTGCAAGGAAATAATACAAAAGCAATAAGTTTTTATGAAAAAATATTAGCTCTTGATCCTGATAATACAGATGCTTATTTTAACAAAGGATTAGTTCTGGCAAATCAGAAAAACTATGATTCATCAATAAAATGCTTTGAAAAAGTCATACAACTTTCTCCGGACTATCCATATGCATACTATTCTATAGGACTTGCGTATGAACAAAAGGGAGATGTAAATAAAGCTTTAGAGTATTACTATTTATACACGGGATTAGAAACCAACGAGCAAATGCTAAGTATTGTTAAACAAAAAATTAAGTCTTTGGAGGGATAGCAGTGTTTTTAAAAAAACTGCTTGTAGTGATAATTATATTCTCTTCATTCTTTTTGTCAGCTTGCATTTATAAGCGCGGTATAATTCTTTTTAACAAAGAGCCTATTACAGAACAAAATGCTCTTAAAGATTCCAAAACTTTTTATTCCGGAAGCAGAATTTACTATCTGTTTATAGCACCCGAAGAGATGGAAAATGAGTTCATCAGAGTTCAAATATTCAAAATGATTGATAATGCTCCATGGGGCGGGAATGAAGTTGTAAGGACGAAGGATTACAGGCTTATGAAAAACGAAAGGTACTACCATACTGACTATTTTATCTTGTATGAAAAAGGACGGTATGTAATGCAAATATTTTCGCATGATGACTTTCAACATCCTTTGGCCCTAAACGATTTTTATGTTCAATAAATAAAAGGCTATGAAACACATTTCATAGCCTTTTATAAACTCATATCAGCCAAGATTACTTAGCTAACTTCTTTATAGCAAGAACAAGTCTTGATTTTTTTCTTGCAGCTGTATTTTTGTGTAAAATACCTTTTGAAACAGCTTTATCACAAAGTTGGTATACTTTTGAAACAGATGCGTTTAAAGCGTCTTTATCATCTCCTGATGCCAATGACAAAGCTTTTTTAATTGCAGTCTTAATAGATGTTTTAAAAGCTACATTTCTTTGTCTGTTTGCTTCTGCAACAAGAATTCTCTTTTTTGCTGACTTAATATTTGCCATTTTATATTCCTTTCAATTGCGGGCATTTATAAAGGTTAATGACTCCTTATATTTACCCTTCACTTGAGGATAGTGAGTATCTTTATTTTAAAACAAAAAATAATAATGTAAAGTCACGATTGTTGTAAATTACTTTTTGTTAACTTTTTTTGATTTCTGTAAGAGTTGGATCCAAAAGTCTTCTGCCGACATTGTCAAAATTTATTGAATACAGTGTTTTATTACCGTACTTTATCATTTTTTCAACTACACCGCTACCGTATTTTGCATGGACAACAGAATCTCCTTGTTGTATAGGATCACTCATAACCAAATCTTCTTGAGGAATATCTGCATCATACACGGGAACAATAGGTGTTGATGAGTCACGTGTTTCAAGAATTTCAGAAGGTTCTTCGTCCGCTTGTTTTTCGAGAGGAATTTCATTAATTTCTTCTATTTCATCATCTTTTGACAATTCTTCTAAAACACTGTCGTCATCAGGTATTTCTTCTAACAAGCCTTCGCTGTTATCACTATTTAGTTCATCTATAAAGTCTAAATCAGAATCTGAAATATCATCATCTTTACGTGTCATGTATACTTTATCTACATCTCTGGAAATTTCATCGTTTAGGTCTTCATTGATTTCGTCCGGCATATTATCACTCATATCAACAATTATGTCGTCTTCACCGGCTTCACTTAAATCTAATTCCTGAATTTCTTCAAAATTATAATTTTCCGAGTCTTCTCCTATGGGTAAAACCTCCGGTTCGGAAATCTCTGTCTGTTCTTGTTCTTGACTTTCCTGTTCTTGGGTATTCTCTTCTGTACTTTCATTACCTATATCTTCTGTCAAATCGAGATTTATGTCTTCATCCAATTCAACAGGGATTATTTCTTCAGGAGTTTCTTCAAATTCACTAAAAGAACTTAGATTTTCCGGTTCGTCATCTGTAAATTCGGCATTATTGTTTCCAGAAAATTCATCAGTAACAGAAATCTCTTGATATTCACCAATATTTACCTCCTCAGAATTCTCTGCAGAAATTTCTTGTATTTCTTCAAAAGTATCTGCCTCAAGAGGTACTTCTATAACTGAATCTTCAGCAGATATTTCCTGCGGGATAACTTCATAATCAGTGTTATTCTCAACATCGGTTACTTGACTAATTTCGTCCAACTCTATTTTTTCATTATCATCAGTTGTAGGACTTACTTCTTCTGTTTGTATATCTTCAATATCTGCTTCTGAATATTCTTTTTCTTCGTTTTCGTCGTCCTCAGAACCAAACATATCAACCACATCCGGATGAACAACTGTATTATAAGTATTTTCCTCTATTTTTTCATCTTGAGCGTTCTGTTCGGCGTCTTGTTCTAAATCAGTTTCATCAAGAGTTTTTTCACTATTTTCTTCTTCAACATTATTTTCTTCTTTTACATCAGAATCTGTAATAAGCTGTTCTAAATCTGCATTATCCTCTTCTTCTGATTCAGCTTTTGTAGAGAAATCAAAAAGTTTTGATACAAGCGGAATATAATTTGTTCCGGCTCCAACTATCAAATACGTTCCTTTTTCCATTGATTTTAAGAAAGTTGCATATACTTTGAAAATTGCGTTGTTGTTAACTGATGGTACAATGATGAAGTTATCAAATAAAACCTTTATATCATTAAGATATTTAAACTTTGAGTGAGTTATAAATGTTATAGGAGAAGAATCTTCTTCCGTTAATAATTTTTTTAAATTTTGTTTGGAAACTACATTTGAAAGCTCCACTATAACTTGTGTTTTCGTTGTCCCTTTCAATGATTCATAAATCCATTTCAAATATTTGTTTTGAAAAGCAGAATCGAGCTTTGATAAATCTAAGACAGCACTTCTTGATTTCAGAATTAGTTTTAATTTATCAACTTCTTCTTTATTTGATGCAAAATATCCCATTCTGGAAAATTTTGAAAGTTTATTTTTCAAAACCAATAATTTTAGTATATGAGAGTTATCCACCATATCATCAACTATTGCTTTCAATGTCTCAAACGGTAAAAACGGAACTGTTTCAGAATATGCAGAAAGGTCATTGAAAATTTCTTCTATTAAAGCCTTACTTTCATCTGTTGCATCATTTAGACACTCTTCATAAATGAATTTTAATGATGCTGTATCAAGAGGTAATTTAAAATCAACACCAGCAGTATATTTCATCATATCCAATCTGCCTAATGTATCTAATACAATAGTGTTTTTGCCCACATTATTAAATTGATGAATTAGATTTGAAACGATAATTTGATCGTCTTCTTTCTCATCTGCAGTTATTAATAATTTTTTGTTGAATGCTGAAAGATCTAATGAAATATCTGCAAAACTATCTGTCATTTTACCAACTATCACAGGCTTTTCTATTTTTACCAGCTTTGCAATTTCTTCATACGGAAACTCTCTTACAATAGCATCTTTCGGTGGTAAAGATTTATCATAATCCATAAAACCGTTATTATATAAAAATAAAATTTTTGCATATGCATTTTTTGTCAATCCCTGCGTACGTAGTTGTATTACCTGACAGATGTAACTTTTGTCAGAGCTCTCAACTTTAACAAAAGATGACAAAAATATATTTTCATCAGCTTCAAACTTAATAAAACCGTCTCTTACTTCTAAAATCTTCATCAGATAACCTCAAGTCGATTTTATCATGAACATGCCGATTTCAATACAAAATGTTACAAATCTTAGAGCAAATGTAAAGCCTAAATATTAAAACTTTTTCTTGAACCTTCTTCGTGATATAAACCACCGCCGCATATAGTTTCTACTACTTTTAAAACAAACTCTCTCGCAGCATCAGAACTATTTAAGAAGAACTCTCTGTTTGCCAAGTGTCTTATTTTAAATATAGAATTTTGAGTTTTATCTGCCGGAACAAATAATGACGCAACTTCCTTATCCAATAGTACCTGCATCATATCACTTCTGGATTTTATCCCTTCCATTAATTCATTATAATTACCGTTTATTGCCATTATACGTCCGGAAAACATCGGAGATGCACCTTCTCTAAATAATGCTTGCGGTTCATAATTACATCTGGTTGTAAGGCTTATGGTGTGCCATAGTATATTAATTATAACAACACTTTTATCTTTATCATGTTCAACATAAATGTTTTCTGTTGTTATGCCCCTTGAGGTAAATGACTGTTTTAAAGAGTCCGCAATTGCCTTTAGGTTATCTATCATTTCAGCAAATATCTCTGTTGTATTCATTGTTGCATGCTGATAGTCCAAGAATTGCTTATACATGTGGGTCGAAACAAGCCCTATTCTCTCTTGGATTAGTGTGGATTTTCTAAAGGAAGTTTCCATATTATTAAAATTTTCGTAGCCCTGACTCAATTAATTACAAAGCCTCCTATATATAATTGTACACTCAAAGATATGTCAAAGTAAACATGAAATGTTAAGATTTGTAAATGTTTTTTCGTCGCAGCGTTATATTTTCTGCAAAAAGTGGAATAAACAAATATAAGAGATTTGTATGAATCTTGTGTTGTAAAAATGATAAGTAATCGAAAAGGAGAATAAAAATGGAAATTTTAAATTTAATTTTGTTTGGTTGTGTTTTTTATCTTGCACTTATTGGCATTCCAACATTATGCGAAAAAAAAGGTAAATAAAGTTTAAAAGGTGTTCTTCGGAGCACCTTATTTGTTATATAACTATTTTACACCTAAGTTCTTGCATGCTTCATAAGCTCCGTTTTGTTCAGCTTCTTTTTTTGATTTACCTGTTGCCTTAGCAAGAATTTTATCATTCCATACAACTTCTACTTCAAATTCAGGTTTATGTGCAGGTCCATTGACGCCAACAACTCTGTATTCAGGGCGTGTTTTATCAATACCTTGAGTATATTGTTGTAATATATCTTTTGCATTATACTTTTCAAAATGATTTTCAACATCTTCTGAATAAATTATGATGTATTTTTTTATAAAAGCTTCTATTTCTTTTAATCTTCCGCTAAAATAATAGGCACCAAGAATTGCTTCCATACAGCACGCTATATTTGATTCTCTTTTTCTACCGCCCTGCTTTTCTTCTGATGCGCTTAATATAATTAATTTATCTAAACCAATCTGCATAGCAGCTTTTGCCAAAATGGCATCTGATACTAAGATAGATCTTATTTTAGACAACTCTCCTTCGGGGGAATTCGGATAGGTTTCATATAATATTTTTGATGTAAAAAGTTTCAATACCGAATCACCAAAAAATTCAAGACGCTCATAATTTTCCGTATCCGGTGAATTATTATCTTTTGTATATGAAGGATGCGTTAGTGCAATTTTGATAAGTTTTTCATCACCTTCACCAAAAATATTATCCAGCATTAAAATAGCCCTTTAAATAAATCCAAAAAATTGTTTTCTATAAAGAAATAAACATAGTAATATACAACCGGAATTGTTAGTATATAGCTGTCGCACCTGTCTAAAAATCCGCCATGACCAGGTAAAATATTACTTGAATCCTTTACTCCGGCATCACGTTTTATCATTGATTCGCACAAATCCCCGATTTGAGCAAAACCTGCAATTAAAATCCCCAAAATTAGTGAATGATACCAAGGAAGCTGAATTGCTAAACCAAATAACATTGTAAAAATTATTCCGCTAATTGAACCGCCTATTGAACCTTCTATGGTTTTATTAGGGCTAATTACGGCAGACAACTTATGTTTTCCGAATTTGCATCCTACGTAATAGCACATTGTATCGGTTAAAATAACGGCAAACAAAAGCATTATTGCATAGGAAACACCTTCTGCAAATACCGGTTGTTTGATAAGACCATTATATACCGGCACACCGCCGCCTAAATCTCTTAGAAAGAGCAAATGAAGAGGAAACCATCCGCAATAAACAAATCCTAATATTGTCGTAGCTACATTTGCTATATATGGCTGTTTCCCGCGGAAAAGAACCCACATAAAAGAAGTAATTGTTGCAACAGTAAATGCCAATGGTAAAAGATTAAACAAATTAAAATAAGCTAAAAGTGCAAAAAATAAACTTGAAAAAAGTATTATTTTGAAACTCGGTAAAAAGCCTTTATGTTTCAATATTAACGTGTATTCTTTAGACGCTAATACTACAATGACTAAAATCAGTGCCATCAAATATAATCCGCCGGATAATATGGCAAACAAAGCCATCAAGCCAATAATAAAACCTGTTATTACTCGAGTTATGCTTTTGCTTGTATTCATTATACTGTTAAAACCTCTTTTTCTTTTTCTGCTACTAATGAATCAATAATTCCAACATATTTATCAGTCATTTTTTGAATTTGATCTTGGTTATCTTTTACGGCATCTTCCGGAAGATTTTCGTCTTTTTCAATTTTTTTAAGTGAATCAACCATATCACGTCTTACATTTCTTATAGCAACCTTTGTATCTTCGCCAAATTTTTTAACATCTTTAGCCGTTTCTTTTCTTCTTTCTTCGGTCAATGGCGGGAAATTTAAACGAATGCAAACACCGTCATTATTTGGTGCTACACCTAATTCCGCTTTTATAACCGCTTTTTCAACTTCTTTTAAAATGCTTTTATCAAAAGGAGTTATTACAAGTGTTGTTCCTTCTGATACACTAACTTGTGCCATTTGTCTTATTGGAGTTGGAGCGCCATAATATTCAACTATAACTTTATCTAAAATTCCAGGATTAGCTCTTCCTGTTCGCACAGTTGCAAAATCTTTCTTCAACTGTCCGATAGCTTTTTCCATTTTTTCTTCTCCAAATAAATACATTTCATCAAGAGCTTCTGACATAATTTTCTCCTTTATTTATATTTTATAAAATTTAACTTATATAAGTTCCTACAGATTCACCGTTCATTATTTTTACAAGACTTCCTTGTGCTTTGAAATCAAATACGATGATAGGTATATCATTTTGTTTACATAAAGCACAAGCAGATGTATCCATAACTTTTAAATCATGCTTTATAATATCTGCGTATGATATTACATCTAATTTTTTAGCATTCCGGTTTGTTTTTGGATCGTCATTGTAAACACCGTCAACACCGTTTTTTGCCATTAACATAACTTCTGCGTTAATTTCTGATGCTCTGAGGGCAGAAGCTGTATCAGTTGTAAAGAACGGATTCCCTGTTCCTGCAGCAAATATTACAACCCTGCCTTTTTCAAGATGTCTTATTGCTCTATGACGAACATAGGGTTCGGCAATTTGATTCATTGCTATTGCTGTTTGAACTCTGCATTCTACTTCGATTTTCTTTAGTGCACATTGCAAAACAACAGCATTCATAACAGTTGCAAGCATTCCGACATAATCACCCGATGCTTGATCCATTCCCAACTTTGCGCTATTCTTCATTCCGCGGAA
>CADCNZ010000170.1 GCA_902802935.1 uncultured bacterium
AACATACGGGTATGGTGATTTAAAAGTAAAGGGCAAAAAAAAACTGAGAATTTCTTATATATGTTTGCGTGATAAGGATTACAATTTATTCTGGAGTTGTATTATACCGAGATAATATTATCCAAATAATTTTTTGCAGCTTTTTCGTTTGTGTAGTCAAGTATTGTTTTATAGCAGTTTTCAAGTATTTGATTCTGATTATTTGAATTAATTATATTAATAATAGTGTCTTTTATGTTAAATTTATCGCATAGGAAACCATTGTAATTATCAATAATTATTCCGTCTATACCATCATTTTTAAGTCCGACAGTAATGCATCCTGAAGCCATAGCTTCAAGATATACTAAACCAAATGTTTCATGTTCGCTCGGGAGGATAAATATGTCGGCGTCTTTCATATAATTAATAACGGATTTATGAGGTATTTGTCCGGTAAAAGTAACTTTATCAGACATGCTTTTTAGTTTGTTCTTTTCAGTTCCGTCCCCGATAACTGTCAATTCTATATTGTCAATATTACTGCACGCTTCAATAACTATATCTATATTTTTTCTTTTAATCAAATTAGCACATGTTAAAACTTTATAATGTTTTTTGTTTTCCCAATTTTTTTTAGTGATAATACTTTCTTCTATTCCTGAATAGGCGACGAATGTTTTTTCTTTGTAACAAGGAAATTTATTTAGAAATTCCTTGTATAAAACATTAGACCGGCATGCTATTTTTGTTGCATTTTTATACGC
Source organism: uncultured bacterium (assembly GCA_902802935.1). GTDB lineage: Bacteria > Cyanobacteriota > Vampirovibrionia > Gastranaerophilales > Gastranaerophilaceae > CAG-196. The sequence continues at coordinate 747 of CADCNZ010000170.1, forward strand.
TTTTAGGAGTTCGTTTTTAAAATATATTGAATAAATGGGATTTTTAAGAACTTCTAAATCTGAGCAATGAACTGCTGCTGCAAATTTTAATCCAAGTTTATTAGCTGTAATAATTCCGCTTGGCATGTGCGCAATAATAATATCAGCAGATAAATCAGTTTGTATTTTATTTTTTAAATTCCCTATGAAAGGAAGAAAATAGTTAACATTTTCTACATCACCATATATTCCGTTTTTGTAGTAGGGTTTTTGTCTTAAAAACGAATTGAGTAAAAAATTTGGCTTAAGAATCTTAACTTCATGCCCTTGATTTTTCCAACTTTGTACAAAATTATAAATTGTTTTAGGAGTCTTAACTTCATTCTCTGATACGGGATATAAATCTGTAATAACCAAAATTTTCATTATATATCACCATATTTATTTTTTTCAAAACAAAAAATATTGATTAATGAGAAAGCCATAACTATTATAAGAAGGACAACCGCCAGAGCTGACGCATATCCTAAGTCTAAATTTTCAAAAGCTCTTTCATATATATAATAAACAATCGTTTTTGTTGAGTCTAAAGGACCGCCTTTTGTCATAACATAAATTTCGGCAAAAACTTTCATTGCAGAAATTGTGCTTATTGTTGATACAAGTGCTATCGTTGGCATAATATGCGGTATTGTTACTGTTATATGCTTAGTAAAGAAATTTGCTCCGTCAATATCGCAAGCTTCGTATAATTCTTGCGGAACGCTCATTAATGATGCCAAATATATCATCATGTAGTAGCCGATACCTTTCCATATCGTAACTATGGCAACTGAAAAGAGAGCCCATTGAGTATCTACAAGCCATCCGATTTGTTTTATGTGGCAAATTGTTAATAAGTAATTCAGAATTCCCTGTCCGGCATATAACCATTTAAAAGCAATTGCTGCAACAACTATGGATACTATTACAGGGAGGTACAGAAGAATTTTGTATAATGTAATGCCTCGAATTTTTTGATTTATCAAAATTGCCAAAAAAAGCGGAAATGTGACTAAAAATGGTACTGCAATTATTAAATACATAAAAGTATTAAACATGACCTTATAAAAAACAGGCTCATGAAAAAGTTTTCTATAGTTATCAATACCGGAAAAGACCGGATTATAAATACTTGAACTGTAGTCAAAAAAACTCAGACCAAATGTTTGGAAAAATGGAATAAAGAAAAATACAATCAAAACAGCTGCCGCAGGGAGCAAAAAAAGGTATGGTGTGTATTTTTTATAGTAGTTCATATGTCGATTATCTCACTTGCTTATGATAAGGTCAAGAATATAAGCAGCAAAATTATAAATTTTTAAGTATATAATTTGCTTGCAAGAGGGTGAAATTTATTGTAAAATTATCTTAACAATTTTAAAGGAGAGATTTATGGCTGAAGATACAAACAAAATTATTGACTATGTTCCTACAGTAATTGAACAGTCATCGCGCGGAGAAAAGTCTTTTGATATTTTTTCTAGATTGCTAAGAGAAAGAATAATCTTCTTAGGAACTGAAATAGATGATGATGTTGCAAACACAGTTGTAGCACAGTTATTATTGCTGGACAGTGAAAATCCAGAAAAAGATATAATGCTTTATATAAATTCTCCCGGAGGAAGTGTAACCGCCGGTTTTGCAATTTACGATACAATGCAGCACATAAGAGCTGATGTACAGACAATATGTCTTGGTCAAGCTGCTTCAATGGGTGCATTTTTACTGTCTTCAGGCGCTAAAGGTAAAAGAATGGCTCTTCCGAATTCAAGAATAATGATTCACCAACCTTTAGGCGGTGCAAGGGGTCAAGCAACAGATATAGAACTTGAAGCAAAAGAAATTATGAGAATGAAAGAACTCTTGATTGGTATTATGGCAGAAAATGCAGGTCAAGATTATGAAAAAGTAAAAGCTGATTGCGAACGTGACCACTATTTATCAGCTCAAGAATCTGTTGAATACGGATTGATTGATAAAGTTGTAACTCAAGTATAGTAAGCTATAAAGTTTAGAAATAAATAAAGGCGGACGTTACTCGTCCGCCTTTATTTATTCTTTAAAATACCAAATTCCCACTATATATCTACTCCGGACATCATTTCTATCAGAGTATTTATTGTGTTATCCATACTTACTGTATCAGTTGTTTTTTGTTGCAGAAATGCGTTAATTTTAGGCATCATTTCTATAGCGATATCAAGTTTTGGATTTGTTCCTTGCTGATACATACCGACGTCAATAAGGTCTTTATTTTCTCTATAAAGTGACAATAATGCTCTAAGTTTAGCGGCTGCAGCCTTATGTTCGTCTGTTGCAATAGAACTCATCAAACGGGAAATACTTCCTAAAATATCAATAGCAGGATAATGGTTTGATTCTGCAACTTTTCTTGATAAGAAAATGTGACCGTCTGTAATCCCGCGTACAGTATCTACAATCGGGTCGTTGATATCATCACCTTCCATAAGTACTGTATAAAAAGCTGTTATAGAACCTTTTGGACTATTTCCGGCTCTTTCTAATGCTTTTTGAAGCCAAGAGAATATAGAAGGCGGATAACCTTTCATAGTCGGAGGTTCTCCGATTGATAATCCAACCTCACGTCCTGCCATTGCACAACGTGTAATTGTGTCTGTCATAAGGAATACTTTTTTACCTTGGTCCCTAAAGTATTCACAAACAGCGGTGGCTGTGAGTAAACATTTTTGACGGATTAAAGGAGGTTGGTCTCCTGTTGAACAAACAAGAACCGAACGTTTCATGCCTTCAGGCCCCAGAGCATCTTCTACAAACTCTTTTACTTCTCTACCACGTTCACCTATCAGAGCTACAACGTTAACGTCAGCATCGGAGTTTCTGGCTATCATACCTAAAAGAGTACTTTTACCGACCCCTGAACCTGCAAATAAACCCATACGCTGACCGCAGCCGAACGTAAGACAGGCGTCTATGGCTCTTACTCCGGTAGAGAACATCTCTGAGATTATAGGTCTTTCAAAGGGGCCCGGCGGTGGACCTTCTACATTACGCCAAATTGCACCCTCTGTATTAAGAGGTTTCCCATCTATAGGCTCTCCCATTGGATTAATCAATCTGCCGAGAAGGAAGTCTCCTACAGGTATCGTTATTGGACTGCCTGTAGTAGTTACAAGACTGCCTTGCCCGATTCCTGCACCGTCATAAAGCAGCAGTAATTGTGCGACATCACCTTTGAATGCAACTACTTCCGCCGGTTTTCTGTCACCATTTGAAGCTTCAATATAGCACAAATCTCCGATTTTAAGCCCCGGAAGCTTGACTTCAACAGTCAATCCCAAAAGCTTAGAAACGCTTCCTTTGTATTGGTACAAATCGATGCTCTGAACTTTTTGTTTAACTTTATTCTTCAGATTATCTAATAATTCTTGATTAACTCCGTCCATAATCTTATTTTACCATATTTAAAACCAAGGTTAAATATTAAGAAATATTACAATTGTAACTCCACCAAAAAATCTTTACAATTGATCGAAAGTAAGTGATAATGCCCTACGGGACGTGGACGTGGAATTTTTATGTTTTACCCTCTTTCACATATCGTTTGAGCAACGTATACACCTGAAGCGGATGCTTGGATAAGTCCTCTTGTTACACCGGCACCGTCACCTATAGTAAACAAGTTTTTAACCCCTTCTGTTTCAAGCTCATTTGTGAGTTTTACCCTTGCCGAATAGAACTTGACTTCAATACCATAAAGAAGTGTGTATCTTGAAGCTGTTCCTGGGGCAATTTTATCCAAAGCAAACAGCATTTCTATAATACTCTTCATTTGTCTGTACGGAATTACAAGGCTCAAATCTCCTGGGGTCGCACAACTAAGTGTCGGCGTGATTATGCTCGACTTGATTCTGTCAGGAGTTGAACGTCTTCCCTCAAGCAGGTCGCCAAATCTTTGTACAAGAATTCCGCCTGCCAGCATATTTGCTAAGCTTGCTATGTGCTGACCGTATGCAATCGGTTCTTTGAATGGCTCTGTGAACTTTTTACTTACAAGCAGAGCAAAGTTAGTATTGTTTGTTTTTATATTTGCATAGCTGTGTCCGTTAACAGTCGCTATTCCGTTATAATTTTCCTGAACAACTTCTCCGTTCGGGTTCATACAGAATGTACGAACTTCGTCCCCGAATGTAGGTGAGTGATAAACGAGTTTTGATTCATATAATTTATCTGTTAACGGTGCAAAGACAGGAGCCGGAAGCTCAACTCTGACACCGACATCAACAGCATTATTAACCATACCGATTTTATTCTTTGCAAATTCGTGCGTAAGCCAATCAGCACCTTCTCTTCCCGGAGCAATAATTGTGTATTCAGCCTTTATGGTCTCTCCGTTATCAAGAACAATTCCCTTAACCTGTTCACATTCGACGACTAAGCTTTCTGCTCTGACGTTGTTTAAAATTGTAATTTTGTCATCCAGATAATCTTGCATGTGTTTTAAAACATCCAAACTTCTCTCTGTTCCTAAATGTCTTACAGGAGAATGTACAAGCTTTAGTTCCGCAAGAACCGCTTGGCGTTCTATTTCCCTAAACACTTCCATGTTTGTGCCGAATACTTCATCTGTGGCACCGTGTTCAAGGTACATATCGTCAGCATATTTAATAAGTTCTTCAACTTTTTCTCTTGGCATATAATCAACAAGGTGTCCGCCAACATCCGGAGTAAGAGTTAATTTCCCGTCGGAAAAAGCTCCGGCGCCGCCCCAGCCGCACAATAAACCGCAGCGTTTGCAATTAACGCACTTTGGAGAACCTTCTCTTATTGGACATTTTCGTTTTTCGATTTTTTGTCCTTTTTCTATTAAAATAACCTTCCAATCCGGTTTAAGTTTTACAATCTCAAGTGCCGAAAATATTCCTGCGGGACCAGCCCCGATTATCGCTACATTATACATACTTAGTACTCCTAATTTCGCCCGTACATTTCAAGAATATACGAAACATGTATATAAAACAATAGAAAGAATTAAGACATATGTTTTTATTACTTTTTTATATAATTCTATGTGATTATACCCAATTATTCTAAAGTATAGTTTTTTCGGAATTCCTTAATATATCTTAATATACTAATTGCGGTGGTATCATTTTTATGCTAAAATTTACTCGTAAATGTAGATTTATTAACCGACTATAACTAGTAATTAATATATACAACTTAATAAATAAAGGAGAAGGATGATGAAAGTTATCTCTAAAGACACTAAAACTGTCAAATCTACATTTAATGATGAATTTGAAAATTATTTGAGAAAACAACAAGTGAAAACAACATTTAATGGTTCTGAAGTTGAGTCATTTTCTTGGTATAAAAAAGCTTTGGGACTTGGTTAAAAATAAAACTTATTGTGTGAAGTAAAATGGGGCAGTCAGCGTAAAAGTTTCTGCCCTATTTTATTGTTTAAAACTGCTACTTACTTTTTCTTTAAACCGACTTCATTGCCCGGAATCATAAGAGCAACCGGTACTATTCTGGCAATATTGTGTACGATTTTATCTTTGGATATATATGTTGCGGCTGCCAACATATCGTCAACATGGGCTGAAAAATCAGTCGCTTTAACTTTTCTGGCACCGCTTTTATCATTAAAAATTACATTTCCTAAGTTATTCATTAAAAAGTTCGCAATGAATACTCCGACAAAAACACCTGCTATTGATGCAGCTGAAGCGGCTTTTTTCCCGTATTTCTCAAATATTTCATTAAAATATTTAACAGTAAGTATTGGAATAGATATATTGCCAATCTGCATTACTGTTTCACGTCTTTTTGCTTTCCTGTTTTCGCTGTCTTTATCTATGATATAACCACCGGCAAGTCCTCCTAGGCAAGAGCCTGCGCCTATACCAATAATAGGTTTTGCTAAAAATTCTACTTTGGAAAGATAAGAGTTTTTAATGTTTTTAAACATTTTTGAGGGTTTCAAAGAATATCCTGCCCCTTTAGCTAAAATAGCACAGCTTGCTGCAACACCAAAAGCTGTTGTAGCGGCAACAATTGCTCTATCTTTTGATGAATATCCGTTACCGCTGAATAATTCGTCACTTCCGTGACCAAAACCTGTATTATATTGTTTTCCAATTGGGTTAATTTTCATGCCAAACCTTCCGGTGTAAATAAAACCGGTAAAAGTATAAAATTGCTAAAATATTAAAATTTCTTAACAAATAGGAGTGTAAAACTTGGAAATTTCTTCAAAGTATCTGTCAAGAGCTTTGTAGCCGTTATATATTTCGTTAGTAACCGTAGCATATCTGCTTGCAACAATGTATTTCAGTTCCTTGCATCTTATTTGCATTAACATATCAGCATCCTTGCGTAATGATTCGTTGCCGGATGTTGCCCATTTTTTAAGGTAAGAAAGTTCTTCGTTTATTTGCTTAATTGTAGAAAATTCTAATGTATTAAAATCATACTTCTTTAAAAGCTGCATCTCTTGGTTAGAAATTCTGCTTTGAACGGCTTGAAAACGGTATACACGCTTAATTATCACATAATTATCAGCGATTCTTCTATGAGAATATGGTACAGAACTTTTTGCAAGCAAGGCAGACG
>CADCNZ010000171.1 GCA_902802935.1 uncultured bacterium
ACCATTGGTTTCGCCTCTTTTGTTTTTTATTTTATTTCTAGCAAATCTCGTATCACTTCGCCTGCAATAATTAGTCCCACTGCTGCCGGAACAAAAGCATTGCTTCCTGGAATTCTTTTTTTCCCTTCATTTGGTTCCTCTGTTTGATTAATTTTTATAGGTATTTCTTTAGAATAAACCACTTTAACTTTTGATATTTTGCGTTTTTTCAACTCTTGTCTTATTACTTTTGCTAGCGGACAGACTGATGTTTTTGAAATATCAGTCACTTCAAAAAGTTCAGGATGCATTTTATTTCCGGCTCCCATCGAAGAAATAACCGGCACACCTGCCTTTTTAGAACGTGATATTATTTCTAATTTTCCTACAACAGTATCAATAGCATCTACGACATAGTCATATTGGTTAAAATCAACAACATCACCTTTTTCTGGAGTATAAAATACATTTATTTTATTTACTTTGCAATTCGGATTAATACTTAAGATTCGTTTTTCTTCCGCATCAACTTTATACATCCCTATAGTATCAAGTGTTGCAATAATTTGCCTGTTAAGATTCGAAAGAACGACTTTATCATTATCAATCAAATCAATAGCACCTATTCCGCTTCTTACCAAAGCTTCTACTACATACCCGCCGACTCCGCCAATGCCAAAAACTGCTATCCTTGAATTAGAAAGCTTTTTTATTCCATCATTACCTATTAATAACTCTGTTCTTGAAAATTGATTTTGCATGTATAAATTATACAATAAAATTGCGCCTTAAAGGCGCAACTTTATAAATTAAAAATTTTATTATTATTTTATTATTCCAAATCCAAGTAAAAATACACAAGCAACAAATACCAGTGCAACAATACCTGTCAGCTTATTAAGCCCTTTTTCTGCACTTTTTTGTGAAGAAAACATTTGCGCTGCATTGCCTATACCGGCTATGCCATCACCTTTTGGTGAATGCATAAGGATAAGTACTATTAATAATAGTGCAGATAAAACCATTACTACCCATAAAAAACTTAACATTTTGTCTCCTTTTTAATAAAATGTGCACGCTTTGAATTAAGTTTTATATTATCAAATGTATAAAGCCTTGCTGGTCTTTTTGATGAAGATTTTGAAAATTCATTTAACTCTCTAAGACCTTCTGTTGTGATTACTTTCTTTCTAAAATTGCGTTTATCAAGCTTCTTTTCCATAATCATTTCATAAGCTTTTTGCATTTCAGTAAGAGTAAACTTCTCATTCAATAACTGATAAGCAACAGGACACATCTCTAAACGCTCTCTTGTTCGTTTTAGTGAATACTCAATGATTTCCTTGTGGTCAAACGCCAGCGGCGGCAAATCAAAAACTTTATGCCAAGCGAGTTCATCAGTTGTTATAACATCAACATCTTCTGCTCTTATAAGTGCAAAATATGCACAAGTAATAACTCTTGATACCGGATGTCTTAAAGGATCGCCAAAAGTATATAGTTGTTCAAGATAAATATTTTCTACATTGGTTTTTTCCTTTAATACACGCATTGCTGCTTCATCAAGGTTCTCAGACATTCTTACATATCCGCCTGGTATTGCCCATTTGTTCTTAAACGGTTCATTGTCACGTTTAACAAGAAGCACTTGAAGTGCATCTTCTTTTATTGTCAAAATTACAATATCTACTGTAATCTCGTGTGTTTTAATTTCATTAAACATTTATATCCTTGCTAAAAAGGCTGGGGAGAAAGCCAATTAGTTATATTACTCCCACTTACCTTTATTCTAATATAAATAAGATAAAAAAGTAATAATTACTAGTGTAATTTGTTACAAATATTTATTTTGTTTGTATTTCAGATGATAATACTCTATTTGTGCAATATGTATTGCAGTGATTATTGCCGTTGAAAAAGCCAAAAACTTATGTGATTTTCTAAATGTTTTATTTTTGCTAAAACCACTCATAGCTGTTAAACATAACCCTGCAGCTGCTGTATATCCGGTTGTTTTTGGTGTTATTATTTTATTAATCGGCGATATTTTCATACTGATAAAATAACATACTAATATTAAAACAGCAAGACTTTATATGGGGAAAGACGTTCACTATTTTTTTCTTGCGGGTTTTTCTCGATAAATGTTTTTAAAATCTTTCTTGCTTCTATATAATTGTGCTCGTTCACATATATATTTACCAAATTAATCATATAGTCAATATTCTCAGGAACTGTATTTACCAAATACTTATATTCTTCTATCGCCTTATTTGTATCTTTTTGTTTTAAATAGTTTTCTGCTGAAATATGATGCAACTCCTCTGTATCACGTATTAACTTTGCCCTTTCTATATTATCTCCGGCCAATTCGTAATTACCTATATAAAAATATGATACAGCTAGATTGTAATATACAATGTATTTTGTTTCATTATTATTAGATAGACTAAGTGCTTTTTCCAAACATTTAATTGCTTCTGCATATTTTTTATCAGCAACATAGCTTTCCGCTAAATCAATATAACCCCCTGGCAAAGCCGGTGCTTTAGATATATAATTTTTTGCTTCTTTTATTTTTGAATGATTCACCTCTTCACTATCACCCAATACCAAATACGGAACATATTCATATTCTAAATTATCAGCATTTGTGATATCAGGCTTTATTTTATACAAAAGTTCAAGAGTGCTAACATCAGCTTTTTGAAGCTCTAATTTTTCATTATTAAGTTCAGCCGCTTTATTTGTTGACATATACATAATATTCTTTTTGTCAAAACTGTGTCCCATAAAACCAAGAGCATGAAATATCTCGTGCAAAGCTGTATTATATATTTGATTTGGTTTAAACATATTATTATCAGGATCTCTAAGGTTGAATTTTATATTCATGCATTTTAATTTATTGTTCGATATTGAAGGAGTTGTATTGGCTATAACATATTTTTGTCCGTACTGAGGATTTCCGTTTTCGGGATTTTGTCTTATTTCAATTATAATATCAGCTTTTGAACTATGTACTTTTGAAAAATAAATCCTGTGTGCACTCCTTAATTCCCACTCATCAAAAGCGCTATCAATAGCCTTTATTATTTCATCAGGAGCATTTCCTGTATTTCTAAACGTATATGTTATGGGAAGATTACCCCAGTGCACAATTTTCTGATTATACGGAGCTTGTTTAATATAGTTAAGCGGGTACTTATTGTGAATTTCTCTTTTCAGATTATACAAAAAATATTCCGCATTAGACTGAGCAGCATCTTTTATGTCATCTTCTGCAATTTTAACAAGTTTTTCCTGCGCATCTATTGTCATAGGAGAATTAATTAATAAATTTACATAATTTTCCCTTGTTTTAACTTTTTGGTTACCCAGTGAAAAAGCCTTTTCATAGCATTCTATTGCTCTTGTTGTATTACCTTTTTTATAATAACTGTTACCACAGCTTTCGTATATCGAAGCTGCATTATTATGAAAATAAATTGCACACAAAAGCAAACAGGCTAAAATTCCATAGAATATAAATCTACTCTTCATCATCTTTTACACCTTTATCAATGTTTAAGGTTTTAACTAATGAGCGAATATCTCCTTTTAGTTTAAAATACTCAGCAAATTTAGGTGTTGTTTTTATATTATACGAACGACCGTTTTTATCTTTATGTCGGGAAATTAAACCTTTTTCCAAAAGTTCTTGAACATGTTCGTATGCATTTGAACCTCGCAAATCTTTTAATAGAGACTGTCTTATAGGCTCTTTTAACGCAATAACAGTAAGCGTTTTTAGCACAGATGGTTTTAATTCAACCGGACAAAGTTTTTCAACGATATCCAAATGTTCTTGTTTAACTTGTAATATATAGCCGTTTTCATCATCAATTTCAAGAGCACCTTCTCTAGATGCATAATCCATGATAAGTTCCAATAACGCTTCTTCTACATTCTCAGGTTCTGCATTCAATATTTCTGCAATTTCATTGATTTGTAAAACTTTTGCCGTTACAAACAAAACCGCTTCTATACGCGATTTTAAGTTTTCGCGGTTCATTTCTTGATTATAATTTTCGGTTTGAATGTCAGTTTCTAACTGTTCCATTTTCCACCTCTTTTATTACGCTTTTTGCATTACTTACAGCATCAAATATATTATTTTCTTCTTGTTCTTCAAAAGTTTCCGTTTTTGTCTCTACATGCGGTCCTTTAACCACATATAAATCTGAATAAAATTCATCTTGTACTAAATCATAGTCACTATCAGCTGTTAAAAACAAAAGTGAAATGTATGCACTTATTCTATCCATTCCAAGTAGAGTCAACTCATTTAGTTCAATTTTATCCTGCCTATTAAGAATTTCTTCCAAATTTGCTTTTAATCTTTCGACACCTTGTTCTATATATTCTTCGTGCGCAAGATTGATAATATCTTCCGGTGATAATCTTGCATAATTTTGAACCCTTCTTTTTGCACGTTCGTGTGCATTTTTCAATGCTTGTTTTTTATCAAGCATTTCATAAAATTCCAATTGGCGAATCAAATCACGCAAAGTAACAACTCTGTTGTGATTAAGACGAACAGATGTTCTTCTTTGTAAAACTTCATCAATAGAAATTACATTACTTGTCGGTATATATTCATCATCCATACCATATTCGAGTGGTTCATCATTATACTCAAATTCATCCGGATGTTGAGGTTCAAAGTCCATTATATCAAGTCCTTCAAGGACATTTGATTTCAATTTTAAAAGTATCGCAGCAAATAGCAATGTTCTGCCTGTAAGACGCAGATTTTGAGCTTTCGATTGAAATAAGTGCATCAAATATTTATCCGTAATATCAACTATATTAACGTTCCACGGATCAATTTTTCCTTGTTTAGCCATACTGACAAGGATTTCTATTCCATCAACTTCTGCTTCTTGCAGATAAGGTGTCTCTGCAGCGGAAGATACATTTCCGAAGTTATTCTTCATATTTAAATTATCAACATTGTTTGCTACCATATCCAATTCTATTCTATATTATATCTTTTCTTCTGCACTCCTCTATTTTAAGGAGTTTAGTTTTGTTATTAAAACTTGTCTTTACTCTTTTTTTTTATTTACCCCTTTACTCCTTTACCTCTTTACCCCTAATCTCTGAGTTTTACACCGGTAACTTTTGATATGCCTTTTTCTTTTTGAGTTACACCAATGGTTCTGTTTGCAGATTCAATCATCGGTTTGCGGTGGCTTACTACAATAAATTGAGTTGTTTCTGCTTGAGATTGAACAATATGGGCAAGTTTTTCAACATTTATACCATCCAAACTTGCATCAACTTCATCAAA
>CADCNZ010000172.1 GCA_902802935.1 uncultured bacterium
CTCTTTTTAATTTTAAAACAACCATCTTTTATTCTGCGTATTATTTACAATCTTTTATATTACCTTTTTTGTAGCCTTGCTTTTCTAGTTCAGCTTTACCGTTTTTGTAATCGTTTTGATTATTATAAGTTTGTGTTTTACCATCACTTGTCCTTGTTGTTGCTGAGTATGGTGTTGTCTCTGTTGATGTCTTTGTATCACCTGCATGATTTGATACTTTATTGTTTGCCGCTTTTTTATTTGTTACTGTGAAACTACCCTTTATCTTTGTATTTCTTTCACATTTACCATCATTTGGAAGAATAATTACAGGAACCTTTTGTTCACCTATGATAGATGCTCTTAAGACATTTATATAAGTTTCTACATTAAATCCTTTAACATCTTTGAATGCTTCACGGATTTGAGCATCTGATGCTTTATCACCAAGTCCTATAGCTTTTTCAGTTAAAGCTTTAAGATTTTCAATTGTATAATTGTTATCTGTTACAGCTTGTATAACTTTCATCATTCTTATACGAGCTTTTTCGCTTGGAACATAGTCATTTAAGCATTCATATTGAGCTGCTAAATTTGGCCATAAAACACCTTTTGTTGTTGGAACTTTGACTTCTTCTGTTTTTGTACAAGTTGTACCACAGTTTTCTTCAGCATCATATGTTAAAACTTGTTCATTATTTGTAGTTTCCGGTTTTTTATTGTTATCAATATCATAGTTTATTAATTCTCTGCGGTTATTAACATTGTTTCCGCGAATATCTTCCCAAGCTGCTGCAAATGTATCACAATTGATATTTCCGTTTTTATCTGCGTTAGCTTTTGCTACCATCATCGCAATTCTCTTAGTTTCAGGAGTAATTGTTTTATTTTCAACAGCCTTTGTCAAATATGCTTCTAAACTTTTCAAAGTAGGGTTCTTACGGCAATTAAGTTCAGGTAGTACATTCTTTTCGTTTTTATGAGAATTTAACAAGCCTGATGCAAAACCTGCAATTGCTCCTGTAATAGCACCTGTTGCTGCGTGTCCTAAAACATCTTTTGCTATCGTGAATATATTTGGATCAAATAAATCTATTTTTGTAACTATTTTTACAGTTGCACCAATAACAGTTGCAGCTGCACCTGTAGATGATGTTATTTTATCTGCAAATTGTTCTGCTAATTCTGCGGTGCCGCAATCTACATTCAATACATCGTTCATCTTCAAGCTTGTTGAAGCATCAACAACTTTATTACCTGATAAAGCTTCTGCTGCCATACCGGCTAAACCGCCTATTACTGCGCCTTCACCTGTTTTTCTGGCAACTTCTGCTCCGTCAAACGGATTTACAACATTAAAACCTAAGTGTTTTGCCAGTCTTCTTCCGTTTTTACTTGAATGTCTTGCTTTTAATCCAAATTCATTTGCAATTTCTTTTTGTTCAGATTCTGTTGCAGCTTCTCTTGTATCTGCAGTATAATCGCTTCCTGTTACCAATCTTACTGTTTTTGAAGCATTTGCTATTGTATAATTTCCATTATCGAGTTTGTCAAAATGATTAGCACCATTTGCCATCATATCATCAAGGTTCTTTTGTTTTAGACCTTTAACTTTTATTGTCTTTCCTGATACCGAATCTGTATATTTATAACCATTTACGATTTGATCTTCGGTGTATTCTTTTGCTGATCCGTCTTCATTATATGCTCTAAAATTTACTCTATTTCTTGCTGATGAGGTTTGTCTTGCATACTTAACATCAGACTGCTCACCTTTAAGCCACTGTGCTAAGCTTACACCTCCATTTAAAGCGTCTTTTGTATATTCATTCCAGAGTCCTTCTTTTTCAAGTCTTTCTTTAACTTCTGTTTTGATATATTTTGCATCTTGGCTCTCTGCTTCTTTAACATATTTCATTACAAGTGCTTTAGCATCTGTTTTAGCTTGTTCTTTGTATGCATTTCGTTCTTTTCTGCTATAACCTGCTTCTTTTAATTCTTTCTTGTTAGCAAAAGAACCTTTTTCATCTTGGATTCCGGAAATATCTATACCGAAAATTTCATTGAATAATTTATCAACTTTTTTCTGAGTTTTTTTGCTGAATGCTGAATTTTCAGCTAAAGCTTTTTCTATATCTGCACGAGATACATTATTATCTTTGCTGTATATACTTGCTTCATCTAAAAACTTTCTCGCTTCCTTTTTGCTATCAATTTTCGTAGTGTCACCGCCCATTTGAGCTGCTGCTTCGATTAAAGATTTTAATCCTTCAATTCCCATGATATACTCCTTTTTCCTCGTTAATTTCCTCTTACTTCTATAAAGTATTTTTGGAAATAAAAATTGCTTATTTTACGAAACGTTTGTTAACATTTCTTTACAATTCAAGAAAAAAATGGTATTTTAACAGGGTTTTAATGTTAAATACAAATACTAATAGCCTGAATTTTCGCCGATTGTATCGACTGCTTCGACTTTTATGTCAGTTATTAGTTCAGAATAAGAAATAACAACAATTGTTGGGATGTGTCGTTCCAATAACTGATAAAGTGGTAAACGTATTCTTGGAGAACAAAGTATTACTGGTTGTTGTCCTATTTGTTGATGGGCCCTCATTAATGTCATTGCAGTTGATTCAATCAAATCTTGCACCTGCATAGGATTTAACAGAAACATAGTTCCCAACTCTGTTCTTTGACAACTATCATCCAAAGTTTTTTCCCATTCAGGAGAAAGGGTCAATGCATACAATACATGATCTCTATCTACATTACTCAAACATATTTGACGACCTAATGCCGCTCTTAAACGCTCAGACAATATATCAGGTTCTTTTGAGAACCTTGCATAATCACAAAGGCGTTCAAATACAAAAATAATATCTTTAATCGAAACTTTTTCCCTAATAAGGTTAACAAATATTTTACGTAAATCTGAAGTCGATATTATTGCCGGAACCAGATCATTAACCAATGTCGGATCTTGAGAGCGAACCAATTCCATAAGTTTTAAGACGTCAGTCTTTGTCATAACTTCATCAACGTGTTTACGCACACACTCTTGTAAGTGTGTAACAAGAACATCTGTAGCATCTACAGCTGTAACATTTTTTGCTTCTTTGGCATCATCTTCTGATATCCAATATGCTTGCGTTTGATAAGTAGGATCTACACCGACTATTGCATCTTCTGGAATTGATTTTTTAACAGAATCCCATTGATCTGCAATTACCATATATTTTCCAGGATAAACATAACCTGATGCAACTACGTTATTACGTATAGAAATAACATACTCATTAGCTTCCAGAGCAGAAGAGTCCATAATACGTATATTTGGTAATATATAACCTAATTCATCAGTAACTCTTTGACGTAATGCCGCTATTTTGGCAAGTAATTGACCTTCTTGGTCAGGATCAGCTATAACAAGAAGCCCTGCACCAACCTGTAAACTTAAAACATCAACACCAAGTCTTTCATACATCTTATTAGGATTAACCAAGTCTTGCATATTCTGCCTTACACTTTCTAATTGCCCTAATTGAGATTGAACGTCTGCATTAACTAATACAGAGAAACCGGCTATTGCTAAAACTATTGTAAATATTAAAAACGGTAGAAATGGTAATCCTGTAATTGGTGATGTTACAGTAATCAACCCTAAAAATAATGATGCAAAAAACAGTGAATATGGTTTCGACATTATTTGCGCAGTTAAATCACCGCCTAATGAAGCATTTCCTGCGGAAGCACGTGTCATCACTATACCTGCAGCTATTGACATTAATAACGATGGAAGTTGCGAAGCAAGACCGTCACCTATCGTTAATATTGTATATTTTCCGACTGCATCTGCGATTGGCATTTGATTCATCAAGCATCCTACACATAATCCGCCAACAATATTTATTATTACAATGATGATACCTGCCATAGTATCACCTTTTACAAATTTCATAGAACCATCCATAGAACCAAATAAGCTTGATTCTCTTTGTAAATCCTCACGCCTTTTTACAGCTTCTTCCGGAGAAATTAAACCTGCGTTAAAATCCGCATCAATTGTCATCTGTTTACCGGGCATTGCATCTAATGCAAAACGTGCAGCAACTTCTGCAATACGTTCTGCACCTTTGGTAATAACCATAAACTGAACAACGGTAATAATAAGAAAAATTACCGCACCTACGACCATATTACCACCGGTTACAAAGTGTCCAAAAGCATCAATAACTTCACCGGCATCTCCTTTTGCAAGAATAAGCCTTGTTGAAGCGATAGAAAGACAAAGTCTAAACATTGTACCGATAAGAATAATAGACGGAAATGCAGCTAATTCAAGAGGTTTTTGAACATATAACGATATCATAAGTAATACAATTCCCAACGTTATATTTAAAGAAATTGAAAAATTTATAACCCAAGTAGGCATCTCCATAATAAGTATCAAGATTAATGTCATTACGAAGAGTGCTAAGAATATTTCTGATATTGGTTTATTATTTCCGCCTTCTGCTGCCATTTTATCGCCTAACTATCTCACTTCCATCTTGCGTTAATCTATCCCGACTCTAAAGCTTTTTTAATGATTTCAAGCTGTGTGTCAATTGATGCATCGACTATTCCGTTATTTGTTTGAAAAATACACCCACCTTCGTCTACTGAAGGATCCGAAATAATATTTATTTTTGTATCTATTCCATATTCATATGTTATATTCGGAAGGGTATCTTTAATGAATGTCACAGCTTGTGGTCTTACTCTTATATTTATCTTTGGTTCATTTTTTGAAACAGTTTTCAAAACATCAATTATAGTATTTATTAGAACTTGAGGATCTGTTTCAACTTCTTTTTTGATAATCTTTTGCGCTATTTCAACGCTTATTTCTAATAAATCCGGTGCTATATATTCAAAAACTTCACTTTTTGCATTCATAAAATCAGCTATTGAATTTCTAAACTCAGCCAAATCTGCTTGCGCTTGTTCAAGTCCTTTTCTATAGCCCTCTTCATAAGCAGAGTGTTTTATATTTTCGGCTTCATCCTGTGCTCTTGAAACAAGATTCCTGTCGTCAATTCTTCTGTAGCCACGTCTTCTGGTACCTCTTCGGCGTTCTGCTCTTTGAGTAAAATCTATATTATCGATATCAAATAAATCTTCTGCTGCACGGATATCATCTGTAGCTACTTGATTTGTTTGAGTTTCCGATATATTGTTTTCCTCAGGTAATGGTGCAACAACATCTTCAGCAGAAAATTTCTGCTGTTTTTCAACTCTTTCCTCCCTCAATTTTTGTCTGTTTTTCTTTATTATCATAGTTTGTTTACACTATTATATACTATCTTCAATATATTGCGCAACAATTCCTGCAACTCTTAACGGTAATTCATCAAATTCACCATCATAGGACTTTGCTATAAATCTTTTAACTAAAGGTCGTTCATTTTTTATGACCTTTTCTATTTTTTCTCTTGGTGAGTTACGATATATTCTTAACAAATCTCCCAGTACATTCTCTTTCGTTAGTTTGCGTTTTGACGGTAAATAATCCTTCATTTCTTTTAAACAACTTGAAATCAAGTCACCGTCAAGTCTTGATTCTAAATCTGCCATATTCATGTACTGTGATATTTCTAATGAATCATTAGAATCGAACTTATTTAATATTGTAGTAACTTTATCCTGTGAAAGAATTTTTAATACTAACGCCAAAGTCATTAA